>JAZSGX010000084.1:0-14631 GCA_045532975.1 Eubacteriales bacterium
CATAGACAAATTAAAAAATCGCAGGTGATTAAGAAATCAGCAAGGTTTTTTAGTGCAGTATATGACTTTATTTGTCGCTCTAAATCGGGTTCGATATAGGTTGGCGGCGGCTAGTACTCAGTACGGTAGAGTACGAGGTCGCGGGTAAAAAACTGATTCCAAAAAAGAGGGGAACTTGCAAAATTTGTAAGTTCCCGTCATTATTTACAACTAAAAATAATAGTAAAATAAAGGTTTTAGTGTAAGGGGTATCTGTTTTTGGTCTGTGCTTATTGCAACACCCCCTTTTGCTGTTAATCAATGCAAATAGTAGCCTTTTCGCTTTCGTGACTTTGGTCAGGCACGCTTTCGTCAGCCTTGCCCTTTTCCTTTGCACCCTTTTTCTTTGTCTTGCTTTGCGTTGTGTCAGCTTGCTTTACCTTTTCGTTAAAGTTTCTGTCAAGTACCCTTTGCTTAACCGTATGTACAGGGGAAATGTTAAAGGAAATTACCTTGAATGGCTTTGGCACAACCTTGCCCTGACACTCAAAGCTTTGGGGATTTATGCGGTCAAACATACCGTAGTTTATGGGGACAACGTATGTGGCACCAAGACGGGCGGCAAAGCGCTCTGCATCCTTGGTGTTCATACATCCGTAATTGCCGCTGATTGGAATAAATGCGGCAAAAATGTCGTGGGGCAAGGAGTCAATAATAGTTTCGTTATAAAGGGTGTTTGATGCTATGTAGTATTTGCGCCCGTCGGTTAAGTCGGTAATTACAACACCAAAGGCACTTCTGTCATTTGTACGGGCCCTAACCGCCTTTATGTGTATGTTTTCAAAGGTCCACTCGTCACCCTCGCCAAACATAACGTGGTTGCCCTTTTTACAATCCTTAGTTTGTACAAGGGATTTAAAGGAGCTTTCACAGCTAATGACCGTCAAAGGGTTCTTTTTCCTCCTGTGCTTGGAAATAAACTTGGCAAGAGTTTTTTCGTCCGTGTGGTCGGGATGAGAGTTGGTAAGCAAAATCACATCGGGCTTAAACTTAAAGTAACGCTTTTTAATGCTGACGCGACGCTTCATTTTCTTGTCGAGCTTTCTCATTGAGTTTGACATATACGGGTCAACCAAAAGCTTATGCCTTTGGGAAACGAACATAAGTCCGCCTTGACCGAGCCAGATAATTTGCATTTTCATCCCTCCTTTTACAGTTTTACTTAAACTATAATAACACATTTTGGCGCATTTGTATAGATTTTTTCAAAAAATTTATGAAAATCCACCCGAAATCAAAAAAATGTAGTATAATAATTGAAAATGAGCCAAGGGGGAATTTATGGTAGTATATGATTTGAAAAGCTTGCAGCTTACTGAAATAAAAGAAAATACCGTTGTTGCCCTTGGCACCTTTGACGGCTGTCACAAGGGTCACGCTTCTGTTTTGCTGAATGCCTTTTACAAGGCAAAGGAGCAAAAGCTCAAATCTGTGGCGTACGTCCTTGACACAAGCGAAGTAAAGGGTCAGGCTCTTATTATGTCCCTTGACGAAAAAATTAAGGCAATAAGAAAGCTCGGTATTGACTACGTTGCTCTTGAGGAGCTTGGTAATGTGTGTGGCTTGAGTGGTGAGGAGTTTGTAAGGGATGTTTTAATTGGGTCCTTGCGAGCAAAATTTGCGACCTGTGGCTTCAACTACCGTTTTGGCAAGGGGGCTATGTTTAACACCTCTGATTTGACCCGGTTTTTTAAAAACAACGGGGGGAGTGTACAAATTTCCGAGGAGGTTACCCTCGACGGTGTCCCTGTCAGCTCAACGCTTTTGCGTGGATTTATAGAAAATGGCGAGGTGGAAAGGCTCCTTTCGGTATCAAGTCCATATTCGATTTGTGCAGAGGTTATCAAGGGCAAGGGTTTAGGCTCTGTCAATGGATTTGCAACTATAAATCAACAAATTCCTGAGGGAAAGGTCGTACCGAAAAAGGGAGTTTACATTACTGAATGTGAAATAGGCGAGGATGTGTATCCTGCTATCACCAATATAGGCTACCGCCCCACAACCGATGGGGAAAACTCTTATTTGAACGTTGAAACCCACATTATAGGCTATACGGGAAACTTGTATTCCTCGTGGCTGCGCGTTAACTTTTACAAATATTTGCGGGAAGAAAAGAGGTTTAATTCCATTGATGAGCTTAAAGCTCAAATTGACAGGGATAAGGAAGCGGCAACCACTTATTTCCGCGGACACTGATGCAATATAAATAGGAAAAGACCCACACTTAAAAGCTCCGCGCCCCACGGGGTCAGCGCGACTTGATTTAAGGGGGTCTTTACCTTTATTATATGCGCGCTTTTGTTTATAATATACAAAATATTGTTTTTCATAAGAAATTTACAAAAAACACTTGTTTTTGGGGAAACAATATGGTAAAATACACAATAGAGAATATTATATATGCAAGGAGTATGCAATGAAAAGAATATTTTTGAGAAAAATCTTGCCAATGGCACTTTGCTTGCTTATGGTTGTTCCGTTTTTTGCTTTTAGTTCATTCGCAGTGAATATGAGCACAACGGGCGAGCCTGGTGACAAAAGCGTTATCGGTGATGAAAAGTTGAATTTCGGTCCCGAGGGTCAGGGTTATCACTCCAGCGTTTGGAACTTGGATAGACACTCCAAGTATCTTAACAACGGTACATATAACCACTCTTACCAGTTCTGGGCACCTAACCACTGGAAGCGTAATCCCGATAAGGTTAGTAAGGATCACGACAATACAAGAGAATATGTTGGCTTTACCTTTGATGAGCATTATCTTGTTGAAGAAATTATAATCTACACAGGCTCATACAAGAAGGGCTACAACAATATTAAGTTCACAGTTGACGCACTTATCCTCGGTGAGTGGAAGACTGTTGGTACTGCGCGTCAGGATGACGGTGAAATTGCTTACGAATACAACAGCGATGGAGAAATCACAAAGATTACAATTCCGTTGACACATCCTAACGGAGACGCTTTTGTTCGTTGTAATGAGTGCAAGACTGTATGCGATAAGTCCGCTAAGGAATGTACAAGCTGCGGTTCGGGCAACGTTAAGCTTTATAACGATATCAACACAAACAATATCAGAATTAAGTTCACCGAGTACGGTGAGCACGCACAGAGAACCGATGGCTCACAAGCAACTGAGCATGACTGGTGGCTTGTACCAAACCTTCAAGAGGTTGAGGTTATGGCTTACACAGGCTACAAGCCGGAGTTCGACGTTCCTATGGGTGCGTTCCTCGTTACCAATGCTGCAATCAGCGGTATGATTGGTGCCGAGGGTCAGTGTCAGCCAAACGCATACCCTGGCCGTGCAGGTGATAACAACACAGGTACAGCTTGGAAGTCAAGACGTAAGGGCGCGGCTGTTGCTTGGTCTGAATTTGACCAAATGTACAAGATTGAAAATGTAGGCTTCACACTTCCTGCTGCATCAGGTGATGAGGCTGGTACAGTTTACACATACGATATTTACATCCTCAAGGAAGGTACTCTTGAGGACGGTAAATGGGAAAAGGTAGTTGCCGGTGCAACTGCAACTCCCGGCGAAAAGGCAACCTCCTTTGTTCACGATATTACACCAACCGAGGCTTTGGCTATGAAGGTTGAGTTTACAAGCGTTGTTGACTCTTACGGTGACAGCGGATATGCAACAATCTCAGAGTTCCAGGCTCAGATTGCTGACGGTGGCAAGTGCATTTTCTTGGGCGACTATTTAACAGAGTCAAAGAAGGCATCCTCCGCAACAGGTAACCTTGCTTGCTACGGTACGGCATATGCTTCCTCTAACTTCACTTACGCAGGTGTTTCCAAGACATCCTTCTTGATTGACGGTAACACAACCTACGACGATGAGGCGTGGATTGCAAACAATTACATCCTCGGTACATACGCAGGCGTTACTCTTAGCGAGGCGCACGAGATTACAAAGGTAGTTCTTTATTTCAATGACGTGCTTGGCGGTACAGACGGCAAGTATGTATTCAACTTTGATATTCAGGCAAAGGTTGACGGTGAATTTGTAAAAGTTGGTAGCGGTACTTCATACGATGCCGGCAAAAAGCAATACTTGTCATCCATTCAGCTTGAAACCCCTGTTTATACAGATGATATTCGCATAGTATTTACATCTGATGCTCAGACCTTCCCATATATGAAGGAAATTGAAATCTTTGCAGGTAGCTATGTATATAGCTCTTACTCCAGCGGATTTACTCTTGATACTTCAAGAACAAAGGGCGGTCCTGCTGTTACAACCGAGTTCGGTTACAGAACAGTAGCTCAGCGTGGTAAGTACTTCAATAAGATTTCACCACTCTCATATTTCAATATTGCTCTTGAGCATGACATTGAAATTGATTGGCTCGGCTAATTAAATAAAAGCACCCAATCGGAAACGATTGGGTGCTTTTTATAAGAATATTTTATGATGTTATATACCTGAAAATTGGCACAAAAAAAGGATGCTGCGCTTTTGCAACATCCTCTTTTGTTTAATATTCAAATTTGATAGTTTGGTTTAATTCTGCGGACTTAAATGCGTATTCCATAATCTTCATATCAAGGCGCATTTGGTCGTGAGTAACGAGCTGAGTAGCTTTACCGTCAATTGCGGAAACAAAGTTGCGATAAAAATCGTGTACGTCACTCTTAGGGATTTCAAGCTCATAGGTGTCAAGGGTTACGCTGTCGCGTGGAGCCATAGTCTTTGTAAGGCCTGCCGCGGTTTGCACAGGCAACACGTCGTTTTCGTGCCAATACTTACATTTTGCAACCTTAGTCTTTTCCTTCCAATCTACGATTAAGGCAGTGCCCTTTTCGCCCTTCATATAGAATCTCGGCAGGGAAATGAAGTTGTAAGTGCCAACCTCAACAAAGGCAACCGCACCACTTTTAAAGGTGATGGTAAGATAAAAACCGTCGTCAACCTCTTTGTTGGTTATGTTGGTAACTGTGCAGTTAATTGTGTCAATAATGTCATCCTTGTAGATAAGCATAAGTTGGTCGATTAGGTGAATACCCCAGTCAAGAATCATGCCGCCGCCATGCTCCTTTTCGCCTCTCCAGTCGGAAGGAATACCACGAGAGCCGTGAATTCTTGACTCAATGCGGAGTGGTTTACCAATCTCACCTGAGTCAGCAAGGCTTTGCATAGCAAGATAGTCGACATCAAAACGTCTGTTTTGATGCACTGTAAATAGCTTGCCGCTTTCCTTGGATGCGGAAATCATTTCCTCAAGGTCAGAGGAGGAAAGAGCAACAGGCTTTTCGCAAATGACGTGCTTGCCACCCTTTAAGCATCTGACAACTGTGTCAAGGTGTACGTCGTTTGGAATAGCAATAGTAACCAAATCAACGCTTTTGTCATTTATAACCTCGTCGAGAGAGGAGTAGGCGTAAATACCCATATTGCGCGCCTTTTCACTCTTACTTTCGTCTATATCATAAATACCGGCAAGCTCCAAAACGTCACTTTTGAGAGCGTGGTTAACGTGCCAAGAGCCCATACCGCCAAAGCCGATAACAACAATTTTCTTTTTCATATTATACCTCAATTAAATAGATGTTTTCTACCTTATATATTATAACAAATATAAATTAAAAGTCAATACATATTAAATAAAATAATCTCAGTATTGTTCTTGATTGATAAATAAAAATACAATCGCAGGGCGGGGGCTTTTGCCGAAAAGACGTTTTATAGGGCATGGTGGTCTCTTTGGTGATTGCAAAACAAAAGGGATTGAAAAATCAATCCCTTTAAATTTATCTTAGTGAACGAGGCACTTTTGAGTGTCCTTGTCAAAGATATGTATTCTTGCAGTTTCGATAGCAACCTTAACCTTATCACCTGCGCGAGCCTGTGAACGGGAAGAAACTCTTGCAGTCATATTCTGCTCACCTACTGCCAAGTAGAGGTAAATTTCAGCACCCATAAGCTCAGTAACGTCAACGTCAACCTCGATAACATTATCGGAGAACTGCTGCATAAAGATTTCCTCGTCGTGGATGCACTCAGGACGAATACCGATAACAACCTCTTTGCCGTAGTATTCTTCAAGAGCAGGGTCGTTAGCCTTTTCATCAGGAATGGAGAGTGAGTGACCCTCGAAGGAAACGTAAGCCTTGCCATCCTTCTTTTCAAGGGTAGCGTTGATAAAGTTCATTTGTGGTGTTCCGATAAATCCTGCAACGAACATATTAACAGGCTTATCGTAAAGGTTTTGTGGTGTGTCAACCTGCTGAATGAAGCCATCCTTCATAACTACGATTCTTGTAGCCATTGTCATAGCCTCAACCTGGTCGTGAGTTACGTATACGAAGGTTGTACCAACACGCTTGTGAATTCTTGTAAGCTCAGTTCTCATTGTTGCACGGAGCTTAGCGTCAAGGTTTGAAAGAGGCTCGTCGAGCAAGAATACCTTAGGGTTACGAACGATAGCACGACCGAGGGCAACTCTCTGCTTCTGACCACCGGACATAGCCTTTGGCTTTCTGTCAAGCAAAGCCTTGATGCCAAGAATTTCAGCAGCCTCTTCAACACGGCGCTTGATTTCTTCCTTTGGTGTCTTTCTGAGCTTCAAGCCGAATGCCATATTTTCATAAACAGTCATATGAGGATAAAGAGCATAGTTTTGGAAAACCATGGCAATATCTCTGTCCTTAGGAGCGATGTCGTTCATAAGCTTGTCGCCGATGTAGAACTCACCCTCGGTAATTTCTTCAAGACCGGCAATCATACGAAGTGTGGTTGATTTACCGCATCCGGAAGGACCAACGAAGATAATAAACTCCTTATCTTGAACCTCAAGACAGAAGTCAGATACAGCGGTAACGCCGCCTGGATATTTCTTGTAGATGTGCTTAAGTGATAAACTTGCCATTTCTTTACTCCTCGCCACTATGGGCATATTATGTAGATTTTACGGCTAAACTCAAAAATAGCCATAACACAGTTATTTTATTATACATATATTATAGCAGAAACAAAACAAAAATCCAATAGCCGATTTAAACAAAATTTTACCTTGCTTTTTGTCAGTATTGCACAAAAAACAGAGGTAAAATTTGTCAAAAACACTAAAACGTAAAATATATTAACGCTTTGTAAATAAGAAAGTAGGTTAAATCTTCATTGTCAAGCTAATGCGCTTCTTATTAAGATCAACACCCTTAATTTTAACGGTTACGATGTCGCCAACGCTGAGCGCCTCGCTTGGGTGCTTAATAAACTTTTCGGAAATTTCGGAAACGTGTACCAAGCCGTCCTGGTGTACTCCAATGTCAACGAATGCACCGAAGTCGATTACGTTGCGGACAGTACCCGTCATAATCATACCCTCTTTTAAGTCCTCCATACCAAGCACGTCATCACGGAGGATTGGGAGAGGCAAGGAATCACGCACGTCACGTCCCGGCTTTTCAAGCTCACCGATAATGTCAAGTAGGGTTGGCTCACCTATGCCAAGCTCCTCGGAAAGCTTCTTTGTGCCGTATTTGGTTGACTTTGCTCTGATGTCGGAAAGACCTGTGCCGACGCTTTCAAGCGTGTAGTCAAACTTAGCAAGGAGCGCCTTTGCCGCCTCATATGATTCAGGGTGAACACCTGTGTTGTCAAGGATTTCACCTGAGCCGGGTACACGAAGGAAGCCTGCGCATTGCTCATAAGCCTTTGCACCAATCTTTGGCACCTTCAAAAGCTGCTCTCTCTTTGTAAATTCTCCGTTTGCCTCACGGTATTTAACAATGTTTTTAGCGCTTGTCATATTGATACCGGAAATGTAGGAAAGAAGAGAATAGGAAGCAGTGTTAACGTCAACACCGATAGAGTTAACGCAGTCCTCAACAACGCCACCGAGAGCCTCGTCAAGACGAGCCTGCTTCATATCGTGCTGATACTGACCGACACCGATAGATTTCGGGTCAATCTTTACAAGCTCTGCCAATGGGTCCTGTAAGCGTCTTGCAATGGAAATAGCGGAACGCTGTGTAACGTCAAAGTCAGGAAATTCCTCAGCGCCAAGCTTGGAAGCGGAGTAAACCGAAGCGCCTGCTTCACTTACCATAATATATTTTTTGTCGCCCGGGATTTCCTTGAGAACGCCTGCGATAAAAATTTCGCTTTCCTTAGATGCTGTACCGTTACCGATAGCAATAACGTCAACGTCATACTTTGTAACGAGTCTCTTTACCACAGCCTTAGAGCCTTCAATATCCTCGCGTGGCTTGGTTGGGAAAATAACCGCAGAGTCAATATACTTGCCTGTTTTGTCAACAACCGCAAGCTTACAGCCTGTACGGTAGCCCGGGTCGTAGCCAAGGACGGTCTTGCCCTTGAGCGGTGCGCCCATCAAAAGATGCTTTAGGTTGTCGGAGAAGAGCTTGATAGCACCCTCGCTTGCATCATCAAAGAGAGCTGTGCGGATTTCTCTTTCAACAGATGGCTTAATAAGTCTGTCGTAGGAGTCCACAATAGCTGCCGCTACATACTGCTTTGCAGGGCTGTTTGTGTTAGTGATAATCTTGCTAAAGAGATAGTTCAAAATAATTTCAGGGTCAATATTAACGTCAACCTTCAAAAATTCCTCTTTTTCACCACGGTTGATAGCAAGCACGCGGTGACCTGGGATTTTCTTAATGCTTTCATTATAATCATAATAGGAGCTGTAAACGGAGTCCTCGTCCTTTGCCTGCTTAGATACAATTGTACCGTGGTCGTGGGTAAGGGTTCGGATACCCTTTCTGAAATCCGCATTGTCGGAAATATCCTCGGCGATAATGTCCTGTGCGCCTGCCAAAGCATCCTCGGCTGTTTTTACGTGCTTCTTTGCATCCTCGTTTTCTGTGGTGATGTACTCAGCCGCAATTTCCAAAAGGTCCTTTTCGTATGTGTCACGCTGCTCCATCAAAAGCTGAGCAAGAGGCTCAAGCCCCTTTTCACGAGCGATGGAAGCTCTTGTAGCTCTCTTTGGCTTATATGGGCGGTAAATATCCTCAACCTCGGTTAAAATTTGAGCCTTATTAAGTGCCTCAACAATCTCGTCTGTGAGCTTGCCCTGTGCCTCGATAAGAGAACGTACCTCTTCCTTTCTTGCCTCCAAGTTGCGTAAATATTTAAGTCTTTCGTCAAGGTTACGGAGCACAGTGTCATCAAGTGAGCCTGTAACCTCTTTTCTGTATCGTGCGATAAAAGGAATAGTATTTCCGTCATCAATCAAGCCAACGGTTGCTTCAACCTGGCTAACCTTTAAGCTAAATTCTTTTGCAAGTGTTTCAATAATGTTCATGTCTTATGCCTCTGCTTTTTCAATAAAATCTTTTACAAAATAAGTGTGGGTATGTGCATTGTTTCCGTATTCGTCGCGTAAGGATATTCTAAAATATACGTCACTTTCGCGAAGAGGAAACTCTGCGTGGGTGATTGTTTCGCCCTCAGGCGCGGTTATGTGCCTGTCGCATCTGCCGTAACCGTTTATATTAATGTTGGTAACGGGTGTGCAGTCAATTTTAATTATATTGTCCTCAACATAGAGGGCGTTAAACATAGGTGGGTTGTCACGTCCGCTTGTACAGTAGATGTGACCCTTTTCCATAGCCTCAATGATTTGGTCGTACTTCAGCTCCTTGGCGCCGATAATGGTAGAACCTCCAAAGGACTCACGCACACTGTCCCCGTGGTTGTGGTTGTCATCTCCCATTGTGCAAACGAGGTTGTACATACCGTTACGCACCATATCATCGTAAATGTATGGGCAATATTCGGAGCCTGTTTCAAGCTCTGTTGCGTAGTTAAGGATTTCAAGACCCCAAAGTCCTTCCATGTTTATATAGTCCTCACGCTCGTTGAGTGACCAATATGGGTGGTTTAACTGAACCAAAAAGCCGGCATCGTTACAACGCTTGATTATCTCGTTAATGCCTTCCTTTGTGTATTCGCGGAAATAACCGTCGCACTTGGTGTCAGGGTATCGGTTTTTCAAAATCCATTGCTGCTCAACTGCGGTTGCAGGCATAAAGGTGTTATGCTGCTCCTTTGAGAAGATATTTAGATGCACGCACTTTCTGCGTGGCCAATCCCCCGTGTTAACGTCAAATATCTGTGGGAAGGAGCAACCGTCCTCGTTGATAGCGTACTCACAGCTTGTAAGCGCCAAAAAACTGTCGTCGTTCAAATCCGAGTGGTCAAGCAAAACATCGTGGTCTGTGTAAGCCACAATGGAGTAACCGTGATTTTTGTAAACCTCTTTAACCTTTTCGGGCGTATAAGCACCATCGGAATGTACCGTGTGGCAATGGAAATTTGCCCTGTACCAATTTAAGTTTTCGGGTAAAATATATTTTTTCATTTTTTTACTCCTCTTTGGTTGTGAAATCGTCAACAAAGTAGTAATGGGTGTGGGCGTTGTTTCCATACCTGTCCCGCACGGTTACGCGGAACATAACGTCCTTTTGCTCCAGCTTAAACTCAGCGTGGGTTATTTCCTCACCGTTTGTTGGCTGGTGGCAGTAATTTCTACCTAACCCATTTATAATAACGTCTGTTGCAGGAGTGCAATCCACCTTGATTACTCCGTCCTCAACGTAAAGCGCGTTGATTTTTGGTGGATTTTTACCGCTTGCACAGTAGAAATTTCCCTTTTCAAGAGCATCCATAACCGCACCGTATTCAAGAGAAGAAGCACCGATAAAGGTAGAGCCGCCAAAGGATTCTTCAAAGCTACCGTCGGGATTGTGGTTGTCATCCCCCATTGTGCAAAAAAGATTGTAATTTCCCATACGCACCATATGGTCGTATATGTAAGGGCAATATTCAGCTCCTGTTGCTCGCTCTGTCGCGTAGTTTAAAATTTCAAGTGACCACAGCCCATTAATATTAAGGTAGTCATTCATATCGTTTAAGGACCAGTTTGGGTGATTTAATTGTACCAAAAAGCCTGCGTCGTTTAGCCTTTTTACCATTTCATTAATGCTGTCAGCTGTGTACTCTCTGTGGAAATCGTCACAGTCTATCTCACCAATATCTCGACCTTGGGCTCTCCACCAACGGTCAAAAAGCGTGTTGTCCGTTGCGGGGTGGAATGTCCCGTGTGGGTCTTTGGAGTAAACGCCTAAGTGCATAACCTTGCGTGCAAACCATTCCTCAGTGCTGTTACCGTTTGGTAGGTTAAAGGATGGCTTGTCATCGTCGATGGAAAATTCGCTGGCGGTAATTGCCAAAAAGCTATCGTCACTCAGATGCGAATGGTCGCGGATTAGCTCGTGGTCGGAATATGCCACAATGGAGTAGCCCATCCCTTTATAAATTTCTTTTATTTCCTCGGGAGAAAAGTGACCGTCGGAAACGGTGGTGTGGCAGTGCATGTTTGCCCTGTACCAATTAACATCAGGAGGTAAAAGATATTTTTTCATTATTTACCGTTCTCCCAAAGCTCCTCAACACTGTAAAAATGTGTGTGGGCATTGTTGCCAAACTTGTCGCGCACAGTTATACGGAACTTAATGTCCTGCTTATCAAGGCGGAACTCAGCGTGGGTAACCTCCTCGCCCTCGGTGTTAGCAAAACGGAAGTTTCTGCCCATACCTGTTACAAAAATGTCGGTAGCGGGGGAGCAATCAATCTTAATTACATTGTCCTCAACATAAACGGAGTTGATTTTTGGCGGATTTTTACCGCTTGCACAGTAGAAGTTGCCGCTTTCAAGAGCTTCCATAATCTGTCCGTATTCAAGCTCGCGAGCGCCAATAATTGTTGAGCCGCCAAAGGAGTGGTCAAAAGAGCCGCCACGGTTGTGGTTATCGTCACCCATGTTACAGAAAAGGTTGGGGTTTTTGCCGCTTCTTATCATATGGTCGTAAATGTAAGGGCAATATTCTGCGCCCGAGATACGTTCTGTTGCATAGTTCAAAATTTCAAGTGACCAAAGACCCTCGATGTTGAGATAATCGTTCATATCGTTTAAGGACCAGTTAGGATGGTTCAATGAAACAAGGAAGCCCTTTTCATTCAAACGCTTGATAGTTTCGTTTATGCTCTCTACCGTATAAACTCTTTCGTATCCGTCGCACTCAACGTCACCTTGGAGCTTGCCCTGGCTTCTCCACCAGTCAAAGGCACTGTTGGTTGTTGCGGGATGGAAAAGATTGTTCTTGTCCTTTGAGTAAACGCCTAAATGTACAGTTTTACGTACCCTCCACGCATCCATATAAGCACCGTCGGGAAACTCGAAGCAAGGCTTACCGTCGGTTATAGAAAACTCACTTGAGGTAATTGCCAAAAATTCGTCGTCTGTTAAATCGTTATGCTCACGGATAATTTCGTGGTCGGTATATGCCACAATGGAGTACCCCATATTTTTGTAAGCCTCTTTTATTGCCTCAGGTGAGTAGTGTCCGTCAGACACGGTGGTATGGCAGTGCATATTTGCTCTGTACCAATTAAGCTCAGGTGAAATCAAATACTTTTTCATTTTTATATAGTCCTTTCACTTATAAATTTTCAACGTTAATTTTGCGATCGGTGGAGGGAGCTGTCACCGTAGGTGACTGAGGGAGCGTTGATTTTGCATTTTATTTCTTAAGAAATAACTCCTCTTCCTCGGGAGTTAAATATCTCCACTGACCTCTTGCAAGGGCATTGTCCAATTTAATATCTCCAAAGGAAATTCGCTCAAGGTAAGTAATCTTATTGTCAACCGCTTCAAGCATACGCTTAATTTGGTGGTATTTGCCCTCTGTCAAGGTAATTTCACCGCTTTTGTCACCTGTTAGCTTAACCGTACAGGGCTTTGTGAAATAACCGCCAATGTCAACGCCCTTTTCTAAGGCTTCAACATCGTTTTGGGAAAGAGGGGAGAGGGCTTCAAATTTATAAACCTTGGAAACGTGGTGCTTGGGGGACAAGAGCCTATGGGCATTTTCACCGTCGTTTGTCAAAATAACAAGACCGAGCGTATTTTTGTCAAGTCTGCCACAGGGGAATAGTCCTTTGCGCCTGTCCTCTGGGTCAACCAAGTCAAGTACAGTTTTCTCACTTGGGTCGTCAGTGGCACTAACGTATCCCTCCGGCTTATTTAACATAATGTAGGTGAATTCTTTGTATTGAACGTTAACACCGTTTAATGTGACAATGTCAACGTCAGGATTGATTTGTACGTCGCTTTTCTTTGCAGGAATACCGTTTATCAAAACCTTACCTTGTCGCACAAGCTTACCGCTTTCGCTCCTTGTAGCCTTGCCCATATTGGAAAGAAATTTATCAAGCCTCATAAAATTCCCTCCGCTGCATAGTGTAGGGTGGGGGCTTGCTCCCACCGCCCTTTTTGAAATCATCTTATATTATAACACGCATTATATAAAAAGTAAATAATTTTTTCAACTTTTGGACGTAAAATTTAGTCATTGTCGCAAAAAATAAAAAATTTCACAAAATTGTTGATTTTGCGTCTTGAATATAGTATAATGTAGGGGAAAATTTATATATAAGGAGAAAATCATATGATTTATTCACACGAAGTTGAAAGCATGTGCTCCGTAGCAAAGGGACCAAAGCACGGTCCAGCTCCAATTCCTGAAGAAGGTAAGTGGGTACAGGCTAAGCAAATCACAGACATTTCCGGCTACACACACGGTATTGGTTGGTGTGCACCACAGCAGGGCGCTTGCAAGCTTTCCTTGAACGTTAAGGACGGTATTATTGAAGAGGCTCTTGTTGAAACAATCGGTTGCTCAGGTATGACACACTCTGCAGCTATGGCAGCAGAAATCTTGCCTGGTAAGACTCTTTTACAGGCTCTTAACACAGACCTTGTTTGTGACGCTATCAATACAGCTATGCGTGAGCTTTTCTTACAGATTGTTTACGGTAGAACACAGTCTGCTTTCTCTGAGGGCGGTCTTGTTATCGGCGCAGGTATGGAGGACCTTGGTAAGGGTGCTCGTTCAATGGTTGGTACTATGTACGGTACAAAGGCTAAGGGTGTTCGTTACCTTGAAATGACAGAGGGCTACTGCACAAGAATGGCTCTTGACGAAGACGACCAGGTTATCGGTTATGAATTCGTTTCTCTCGGCAAGATGACTGACTTCATTAAGAAGGGCATGGAGCCAAACGAAGCTTATGAAAAGTCCAAGGGTACATACGGTAGATTTGCAGAGGCTGCAAAGTATATCGACCCAAGAAAGCAGTAAGGAGGTAACGGGAAATGGCATTATTTGAAGGTTACGAGAGAAGAGTTGAGAAAATCAACGCTGTTCTCGCTGAATATGGAATTAACTCTATTGAAGAGTGCAAGGAAATCACACTTGCAAAGGGTATCGACTGCGACAAGATCGTAAGAGAAACTCAGCCTATCTGCTTTGAAAACGCTGTATGGGCATACACAGTTGGTTGCGCTATTGCTATCAAAAAGGGCTGTGTAAAGGCTGCTGACGCTGCTGCTGCAATCGGCGAAGGCCTTCAGGCTTTCTGTATCCCCGGTTCTGTAGCTGATACCCGTAAGGTTGGTCTTGGCCATGGTAACCTGGGTAAGATGCTCCTTGAGGAAGAGACCGAGTGTTTCTGCTTCCTTGCAGGTCATGAGTCCTTTGCTGCTGCTGAGG
>JAZSGX010000106.1:0-13216 GCA_045532975.1 Eubacteriales bacterium
AAAAAGGACACTCGTGTGAGTGTCCTTTTTGCTTTGCTGGTGACCCGTACGGGAATCGAACCCATGTTACAGCCGTGAAAGGGCCGTGTCTTAACCGCTTGACCAACGGGCCATTTATGGTGGCGGAAATGGGATTTGAACCTATGACCTGCCGGGTATGAACCGGATGCTCTAGCCTCTGAGCTATTCCGCCAAATTTTGCTCAACGCTTAATGCTTGACTATTATATCACAAGCCTTTTGTGTTGTCAATACCCTTTTTTAATTTTTTTCAACTTTTTTATTATCCAGTCTTGCCGCATAATAGTGGCAAGGCTGAATACGGTTATTTATTTAGCTTTGAATAGGTTTTGGAAACGAATTTTTCTTCGCCTACTATAAATCTTTCGTGTGTTCCTTCCCCGATCAAGCCTGCTTCGTCATAGGCTTCTACCTTGAAAGACACCTTTCTGCCATCCAATTCAACAACCTGAGCTATAGCATACACCTTCATACCCACAGGGGTTGCGCTTAGATGCTTTACAGACATATTTATGCCAACGCTTGACATTCCTGCTTCAAGCTCGTCACCAATGCACTTATATGCTGCCTCCTCCATTAGTGCTATCATACGCGGAGTCGCAAGAACCTCTAACGTGCCACTTCCAACTGCTTTTGCGGTATCGTTTGCTCCAACCGTTATTTCTACTGTAATTTTCATTCCTGTTTCTATCATTATCGTCTTCTCCTACTAAAAAACATACACGGGGTGCCGTATTTTATATTACTTGCTTGTATTTTTTCATTTTCTGCCATAAGAACGCAAGAGCTTGGATAGGAATGCCTATTAAAAATATCATCCACAAATTTGCATTATTACTAATATATACATGCAGATACATTGACGTAATTGTTGCCCAAACGCTAACGGATACAAGCACAAATTTGGTTATCCACCCAAACACACCTCTGCAAACATAAAGCATTACTGCGCAAGACACAGGAATTGCCCATACAAAAGCAATCCAATACCCCTTTTGATACGCAATTTGCGAGTATGCAAACCATAACGTGGAAAAAAGCCATACTACCGCAGCAGTAAGAACACCAAGCCAAATTCTATAAATTTTGGCATTTTTTGCTTGCTCCTTGTCAATCTCTTCAATTTTACACTCCTCGTTAACGAGGTCGTTCATAGTAATACCATAATAGTCGCAAAGCTCACAAAGCACGTTAATATCCGGCAACGTGTCTCCGTGCTCCCATCGTGAAACTGCCTTATCCGAATAGTTAAACTGGGTTGCAAGCTCAGCTTGGGTCAAGCCTTTATTCTTTCTCAGTACAGTTAAATTCTTTGCAACTATACTTTTTACATCTCTCACTGACTCATCTCCTCATCTATGCCTTATACTGGGATTATACACCATTTTTCCTTGAAAATCAAGGGGTTTTACCATATTCTACAATTTGTAGATAGCTATTTCTACAATTTTTCACCTTGTGAGAAAAAAGTTTAGAGGAGTTTATCAAATCCATTACTTTACTTTTTTTCGCTATCAATATATAATATCATTGTAAATTATGTAATAGTTAAGGAGGAAAAAGCTTGGACAAAAGAAAGGTCATTTATTACACAGATGAATTAAACGACGAATTTTCCTTGGCTGAGATTACGCCAAAAACTATAGATAAAAGATACACCTACGTTCACACGTCTCTTTTCAAAAGGTTCACTCGCTTTTTTTGGTACAGAATCGTATTTTTCCCCATTGCTGTTTTATACTCTAAAATCAAGTTCAGGCACAAGGTTATCAACCAAAAGATAATCAAGCCATACAAAAAGGGCGGTTACTTCCTTTACGGAAACCACACCCAAGATATTGGCGATGCTTTTATGGTGCAAAGAATCAACAAAGCAAAGGGAAAATATGTTATTGTGCATCCAAACAATGTATCAATGCCCGTGCTTGGCAAGCTGACTCCTTCCTTAGGCGCTCTGCCCTTGCCCGACGACTTGACTGCGTACAAGAATTTTATAAAGGCAATTGAAACGCGCATCAAACAAGGCAAATGCGTTGTTATCTATCCCGAGGCGCACATCTGGCCCTATTACACAGGAATTCGACCTTTTGTTGATACATCATTCCAATATCCAATAAAATTGAACGTACCCACGTTTTGCTTTACCAACACATATCAAAAAAGACGTTTTTCTAAAAAGCCCAAAATTGTCACTTACGTTGACGGGCCCTTTTTCCCAAACAAGGAGCTTTCGATAAAGGAGCAAAGGGCGGACTTAAGAAATCAAGTTTACAACTGTATGTGTGAAAGAGCAAAAAGCTCAACCGTTGAATGGATACAATACATTAAAAAGGAAGTCGAAAATGATTAATATATTGTTCTGTGGAAACGACAAGGTTTTTGATGGTCTGCTTACCTGTACGCTTTCTATTTTGAAGCGAACGCAGTCGAAAGAGCCGTTTACTTTCTATATTTACACCATGGACGTTTCACATATTAAAGACACATATTTACCAATTAGCGACACTCAGGTGGACTTTTTCAACAAAGTCATTAAAGAATATAACCCCGAAAACTCCGCTATAAAGGTAGACGTTACAAAGCATTATATGGAAGAGTTTGACAAGTGCCCCAACGAAAGCGCTTACTGCTCTCCCTATACTCTTATCAGATTATTTGCTGACAAGGTTGAAGGAATGCCCGACAAGCTTTTGTATCTTGACATTGATATTATGTTCAACCGTGACATACATTTGCTTTACGATATCGATGTAGACGGCTACGAATATGCGGCTGCAAGGGATCACTATGGTAAATATTTAATCAAGCCCAACTATATCAACGCAGGCGTTTTACTTTTCAACCTGAAGCGAATGAAGGAAACTGAGCTGCTCAGGAAAGCAAGAGAGCTTATAAAAACCAAAAAGCTCCTCTTTGCCGATCAAAGTGCAATCATACGCTCAACTACAAAAAAGAAAATGCTACCGCAAAAATTCAATGACCAAAAATTTTTACACAAATCAACCGTTGTCAGACATTTTTCCAAAAGAATGTTTTGGCTCCCACTACCACATATTGATAATATCAAGCAGTGGCACGTTTCACGCGTACACAAGGTTTTTAGATATTATCAATTTGATGATGTTTTGTACGAATATTTATACTTGAAAGGCAAGTTTGAAAAAGAGGTTTTGGTAAATGAAAAATAAGATTATTCCTATTTTTTATGCGTGCGATGATGCTTTTGTTAAGTACACTATTGTGTCCCTACATTCCATTATCAAAAACGCATCAAAGGATTATCAATACAAGGTTTACGTTCTCAACACAAATATCAGCGATGATATGAAAAAGAGACTAAATGACTTGAGTAACGACAATTTTGAAATTGAATTTGTTGACGTTTCTCAAAATATGAAGCGTATCAAGAAGGAGCTACCTATACGTCACTACTATTCTAAAACCACATACTACAGGTTTTTTATAGCAGAAATGTTCCCCGAATACGACAAGGCGATTTATATCGACAGCGACACTATTGTGCAAGGTGATATTTCAAAGCTATATGGCACTAATATAGGGGATTGTTATCTTGGTGCTTGCCACGAGCAGGCAATGGTGCAGATCGACGCTTACGGTACTTATGCCGAGCGCGTTGTTGGTGTTTCCCGCCATAACTTCTTTAACGCAGGCATCATGCTCTTAAATTGCAAAATATTCCGCGAAAAGAAGGTACTTGAGAAGTTTTTAAAGCTCTTGTGGGAATATACCTTTATCGTTACCCAAGACGAGGACTATTTAAACCTCATTTGTAAGGACCATGTTTATTGGCTCGACCAAAAATGGAACACCGAGCTTGCAAAAGGGCTTGAATACAAATATGAGGTCACCAGCGCAGGTATTTTGCACTATATAATGGTCAATAAGCCTTGGCACTACTTTGAGTGTCGCTGTGCTGACATTTTCTGGAGCTATGCAAAAGAGACATCAGTTTATGACATTTTACAGGCTGAGCTTAACGCTTATACCGACGAGCAACGAGAGAATGACCAAAAGTCTGCTGACCACCTCTATCAGATGGCAATAGACGAAACAAATAAAAAGGACAATTATCAATGCCAATTAAACGAAACCAAACGTTCAAAATACAGAGTTGATTTGAACCAAAAAATCGAACAGTATGAGCGTGAGGGACGCTTTGACGAGGATGTGGAGGATGACCCACCGTCCCGTATGATTATGCCTGACGAGATAGACTATCTCAGAAGAAGTCCTATTGCAAAGCTGAAAACAAAAATTGCCCACGAAAAGGCCAAGGTGTTCTTGAAAACAATACTTGACAAAAAAATTATGATTATCAAGGACATTAAGGGGATTGAAAATTGGCAGGAGCTAAAAACAGGTGCCATTGTAACCTGCAACCACTTTAACGCCTTTGACAGCTTCGCTATACAGGAGGCTTACCACGCGTCTAAGAAATGGCCTAAGGGTAAGTTTTACCGTGTAATCCGCGAGGGCAACTACACATCTTTCCCAGGATTTTTCGGTGAGCTTATGCGCCATTTCTACACTTTACCTCTTTCCTCTAATATGAGAACGATGGCAAAGTTCACAGAAGCTACAAATACGCTTTTAAAAAAGGGCAACTTTGTACTATTCTATCCCGAGCAGGCAATGTGGTGGAATTACCGAAAGCCCCGCCCCTTAAAGCCTGGCGCATACAGATTCGCTGTAAAAAACAACGTACCTGTTCTCCCCTGCTTTATCACCATGAAGGACTCAGATATTCTCGGCGAGGAATTGCGCCGCGAAATCAAGGATTTTGACGTGGATGAAAACTTCTTGCCAAACGGATATTATGTACAAGAATACACAATCCATATAGGCAAGCCCATATACCCCGATGCTAACAGAAGCGCACGCGAAAATATGGAGCATATGGCAAAGGAAAACTTTAAAATCTGGAAAAAGATTTACGAAAAGGAATATTCAATGCCACTTATTTACTCAACCGAGGAAAAACAACAATAAACAAAAAATCCGACCCTGTGGTCGGATTTTTGCATTTATATAATTTCTTTTAATGACTTTATGTATTTGTAGCCTTTTGATGAAAGGGAGCGCTCTTGCTCTTCAAAATTAAAGGTTACGGTGTCCTTATTATGAGTGTCAGAGGTAATAACGAAGGACTTGCCACTTTTGGCTATCAGCTCCATCGTACGCTCATCGGGATACGGAGTTGTTCTGTAACCGCGAGAAATAGCGCCTGTATTAACCTCAAAAATAGCATTCGTTTTAAGAAGGGACTCCAAGGCATTGTCCACCGCCTTTATATAGCGTGGGTGATTTATGTCTATCAAAGGCATACGCTCGTTAAACTTTGTTACAAGGTCAAAATGGCCGATTATTTGACACTTTGTAACACTATATATATCTTTAACAAGCTTAAAGTAATCCTCGCAATAACCGTACACATCACCGCCGTAAAGCCTATCTATATAAGCTTTAACCTCGTCGGCACTTATATCAACGGGAATATACTCACCGTCCTTATGCACAAAGTGAACAGAGCCGATTATATAGTCGTAACCGCTTGCGGGAGTTGAATAATAATCCTGTTCAATACCGAGAAAAATATCAATTTTCCCCTTGTACTTTTCTTTTAAAACGGTAACTTCCTTTTTATAATTTTCTATTTTCTCTGCCCTCGCGCTCCAATCACATCTAAATTGCATTGGCGCGTGATCGGAAAAACCAATTTCACGGCATCCCTTTTCAATAGCAGAGAGTACCATTTCCTCTAAGGTGTTTTTACCGTCACTGTAAGTGGAATGGGTGTGGTAGCTTGACAGACTCATTTGGTCATTTTCTCCTGTTTATCCTTGTGGTCTATAACGTGACGGGAAGCTAATTCCTTTTGAATGTCCTCAACAGAAATGCCCATTTCTACCATCATAACCATTACATGATACGCAAGGTCAGCAATTTCATAAATAGTTTCCTTTTTGTCGTCTGCCTTGCCTGCAATAATAACCTCTGTGCACTCCTCGCCAACCTTTTTGAGAATTTTATCAATTCCCTTTTGGAAAAGATAGGTTGTGTATGAGCCCTCGGGCATATTTTGCTTTCTGCCAACGAGCAAGTCGTAAAGACCCTCAATGCAAAATTCGTGTCTGTCCTCTGACTGATAAACCTCGTGCGTGAAGCAAGAGTCTGTGCCCTCGTGACAAGCAGGACCATCCTTTTCAACTACTACTGTCAAAGCATCAAGGTCACAATCTGCTGTGATAGAAACAACGTGCTGATAGTTACCGCTTGTTTCACCCTTGAGCCACAATTCCTTTCTTGAACGGCTGTAAAAGCAGGTAAGCCCCTTTTCCATTGTAACCTTAAGGCTTTCCCTGTTCATATAAGCAACAGTCAAAACCTTTTTGGAAAAGGCATCCACAACAACTGCGGGAATCAAACCGTTTTCGTCAAATTTAAGCTTTTCAATGTCTATCATAATTATAACCTAACCCTTATATTGTTTTTCTTTAATTCTTCCTTGAGGTCCTTGATTTTAACCTCGCCAAAATGGAAGATTGATGCAGCAAGACCTGCGTCAATGTTGGGGATTGCCTCGAACAAATCAACAAAATGTTGAATGTTACCCGCACCTCCCGAGGCTATTACAGGCACGTTAACCGCTTCGCACACAAGACGTAAAAGCTCTATGTCAAAGCCGCCCTTAACACCGTCTGTATCAATGGAGTTAACTACAACCTCTCCTGCACCTAACTCAACGCATTTCTTAATCCAAGAAATTGCTTCCATTCCCGTGTTTTCACGTCCACCCTTGGCAAAAACCTTGAACTCACCGTCAACACGCTTAATGTCTGCAGAAATAACAACGCATTGGTTACCGTATTTCATTGCCGCCTCACGAATGAGCATTGGATTTTTAATTGCGCCCGAATTTACGCTTACCTTGTCAGCACCGCATTTAAGAACCCTGTCAAAATCCTCAACTGTATTGATTCCGCCGCCAACTGTCAAGGGAATAAATACGTTTTCCGCAACTCTCGTTAAAATTTCGGTAAACAGACGTCTTTCTTCAAATGACGCTGTAATATCGTAAAACACAAGCTCGTCAGCACCGTTTGCAGAATAATATTTGGCAAGCTCTATGGGACAGGAAACATCCTTTACACCCTCAAAATTTGTGCCCTTTACTACCCTTCCGTTGCGCACGTCGAGGCAGGGGATAATTCTTTTTGTAATCATTTTGCCACCTCGATAGCTTCCTTTAGGTTAATTGCACCCGTGTAATAGGCTTTGCCGATAATTGCACCGTACATATTCATTTCTCTCAGGGCAGTAATATCATTAATTGACGACACTCCCCCCGATGCAATTATATCAAGAGAGTATTTTTCATTCAAGGCTTTGTATAGCTCCAAATTAGTGCCCTTCATAGCTCCGTCCTTGGAAATATCGGTACAAATTATAGTTTTTACACCGATTTGTTCCATCTTTGAAAGGAACTCCTCCAAGGAAAATTGGGATTTTTCCACCCAACCCTTAATGGCAATATAACCATCCTTAACGTCGGCTCCAACAGCGATTTTTTCACCGTAGGTATCTACCGCTTCCTTTAAAAACGCTTCATCGGTTACTGCACTTGTACCAAGAATTACTCTGCCAACACCATTCTCAAGGTATTTCTTAACAACCTCCATAGAACGGATGCCACCACCTATTTCAACAAACAGGCTTGTGTTTTCAGCAATATCCTTGACTATATCAAGATTTGGAGTTGTACCATTTTTAGCTCCCTCTAAGTCAACCATATGGATGTATTCTGCCCCTGCCTTTTCAAACTCACGGGCAACCTCTATGGGATTTTCCGAATAAACTGTCATTTGAGCGTAATCGCCCTTATAAAGCCTGACTGCTTTTTTTTCAAACAAATCTATGGCAGGAAAAATTTTCATTTGCTTTCCTCCATTTCACAAAAGGCTCTTAAAATGTTAAGACCCACATCCCCGCTCTTTTCGGGATGGAATTGGCAGCCCATTACGTTACCAAGCTGAACAGCGGCAGTTAGCTCACAACCGTACTCGGCGGTGGCTATAACGCTATCCTCACAGTCAGTTGCGTAATAGGAATGTACAAAGTAAACGCAGTCGCCCTCTTTTATATTCTTAAAGAGCTGACTTTCGCGCTTAAAAATCAACGGATTATAGCCAATATGCGGTATTTTAAGCTCAGAGGGAATAACACCCTCCATAGGAACAATGCTCCCCTTTAAAAGACCCAAGCCAAGATGCTCACCGTACTCATAGCTTTTTTCAAAAAGCATCTGCATACCTAAGCAAATACCCATAATGGGCTTGCCGCTTTTAGCCTCTTCAATTATAGTTTTATCAAGCCCTGTGTCGCTTAATTTGCGTCTTGCATCCTCAAATGCGCCAACACCAGGCAAGATTATTTTATCGCATTTTTTAATTTCATCGGGGTCAGACGTAACAAGCACGTTAGCACCGATATATTTAAACGAGGAAATTAATGAAAACAAATTCCCAACACCGTAGTCAACAATTGCTATCATTAAATTACCCCTTTGGTAGATGGAATTTCATCCTTAAATTTTTCATCAATACTAACTCCACGAGATAGAACCCTACCAAAAGCCTTGAAGGCTCCTTCTATGATGTGGTGAGAGTTAGAGCCACTTAACTGTCTTATGTGCAATGTAACGCCACTTTCACGCACAAAGGCACGGAAAAACTCCTCGCAAAGCTCGGTATCAAAATCCCCAACCTTGTAAGCGGGAATCTCAAGGTTATAATAAAGACCGCCTCTGCCAGAAATGTCAAGAGCGCACATAATAAGCGCCTCGTCCATTGGCAAAATTATGTCAGCATACCTTGTTATACCCTTTTTATCTCCTATTGCCTCGGCAAATACTTTGCCTAAGCAAATAGCAATGTCCTCTGCTGTGTGGTGGTAGTCCACATCTGTATCTCCTACGCACTTAACTTCTAAATCAAAGCGAGCGTGCTTTGAAAAGAGAGTTAGCATATGGTTCAAAAAGCCGCATCCCGTGTCGATATTTCCCTTGCCTGTACCGTCTAAGCACATATACAAATCAATGTCGGTTTCATTTGTTTTCCTTACAATTTCAGCCTCTCTCATTTGCTCTCCTCCAGTATTTTTTCTATTGCACTTACAAGCGCGCTCATTTGCTCACGAGTACCGATTGTAATGCGGTTAAAATCCTTAATTCTCTCAGAGGTGAAGTGGCGAACCAAAATTCCTCTTGACTTTAATTCAAGATATAATTTTTCTCCGTCAATCTTGTCACACTTTGCAAAAACAAAGTTTGCGCTTGAGGGCAAGACCTCAAAGCCTAAGCGAGTCAATTCCTTCACAGTAAACTCGCGATTTTCTATGATTTTCTTGCAATTATCCATATAATAGTCATTATCAAGGATTGCATTGACGCCTGCTATTTGTGTCATACGGTTTACGTTATACGGATTTGTTGAATACTTAATGGTATTCATATCACGAATAAGCTCCTCGTTTGCTATACCAAAGCCAAGACGTGCGCCTGCCATTGAGTATGACTTTGAAAAGGTTCTTGTAACAATTAAATTGTTATACTTCTTTGTTAAAGGAATAGCGCTCTCTCCACCAAAATCAATATAAGCCTCGTCAATTATAACAATATTATTTGGATTTGATGAGGCAATTCTCTCAATGTCGGAAAGCGCCATATATCTGCCCGTTGGAGCGTTGGGATTTGCAATAGCTATATTTTTGTTAATACCGATATAGTCTCTAACATCAATAGTAAAATCCTCTTTTAGCGGAATTTTTTCATAAGGAATACCGTTTATCTCCGCAAACACAGGGTAAAAGCCATATGTTATATCAGGAAAAACAATAGGACTTCTCTCGTCGCAAAACGCCATAAAGGCAAAATTAAGAATTTCATCACTACCGTTGGTTGCTAAAACCTCGCCCTTGTTAACACCGTAAAGACTTGCGATAGCAGAATGAAGCTCTGTTGCCTCCGGGTCTGAATAAAGCTGTAATTTTCCAGCCTCTCCCGTTACTGCCTCAATCACTCTGTCGGATGGGGGAAACGGTGACTCGTTAGTATTTAATTTTATATACTTTTGGTCCTTTGGCTGCTCTCCCGGGGTATATGGCACTAAGGATTTAAACTTACCACTGAAAAATCTGCTCATTTTTTATTCCTCGAATCTGATTGTTGCACTTTTTGCGTGGGCGTGCAAGCCCTCCTTTTCTGCAAAGGTTGCTACCTTATCATATACCTTTGACAAGGCATCCCTTGTATAATATGTAAACTGTGATTTCTTTACAAAATCGTCAACTGACAATGGGGACGAAAATCTTGCGCTACCGCTTGTGGGAAGGGTATGGTTTGGTCCTGCAAAATAGTCACCCAAAGCCTCAGGACAGTATTTACCCATAAAGATTGAGCCAGCGTGCTTGATTTTGTCAAGATACTCAAATGGGTTATCTACACAAATTTCAAAATGCTCGGGCGCTATCTCGTTTGCTATGTCAATTGCTAACATCAGGTTGTTTTCCGCAACTATGATTTTTCCGTTATTGTCAATAGAATACCTTGCAATCTCGGCTCTTGGGAGCATTGGAATTTGTCTTTCAAGCTCCTTTGAAACTGCCTCTGCAAGCTCCACGGTATCAGTTACCAAAACGGCTGATGCCATTTTGTCGTGCTCTGCCTGTGAGAGCAAGTCAGCGGCAACATAGGCGGGATTACAGGTAGCGTCTGCCACAACAAGAATTTCGCTTGGGCCCGCTATCATATCGATAGATACCTTGCCAAACACCTGCTTTTTAGCCTCTGCTACAAATGCGTTACCGGGGCCAACAATTTTGTCAACGCAAGGAATACTCTCAGTACCGTATGCAAGGGCAGCTATTGCCTGTGCGCCACCCACCTTGAATATACGCGTAACTCCTGCGATTTTTGCGGCTGTCAAAATGTTTGGGTTTACCTTGCCATCCTTTGACGGTGGAGTTACCATAACTATTTCTTGGCAGCCTGCAATTTTAGCAGGAATACTGTCCATAAGCACAGTAGATGGGTATGCGGCTGTGCCACCCGGCACATAAAGACCAACCTTTTCGATAGGTGTTACCTTTTGACCGGTTATAACTCCATCCTTTTCGCTTATAATAAAGCTATTTCTAACCTGCTTTTCGTGGAAGGCGCGGATGTTTACCGCCGCCTCCTCAACTATTTTTACAAATTCGGGGTCAGCGATTTCGAAAGCTTCTTCTATCTCGCTCTCGCTTACCTCTAAGCTTGAGAGAGTAACCTTATCGAATTTTTCACAGTACTCAAAAAGCGCCTTGTCCCCGTTTGCTTTTACATTTTCAATTATGTCGGTAACGATGGACTCAACACCGCTGTCAATATTGTCGCGGGCGAAAATTTCGCTGTTTGACACCTCACCGTACTTATAAATCTTAATCATTTGCTTCTACCTGTTCTTTTAAGCTATTTGCTATTTTTTCTATTTCCTCAGTTTTGAATTTGAAGCTTGACTTGTTTGCTATCAAGCGAGCCGAGATTGGTACTATCGTTTCAAAAACCTCTAAGTTGTTTTCCTTTAAAGTTGTACCTGTTTCCACAATATCAACAATAACGTCGCTAAGCTCCAAAATAGGGGCAAGCTCTATTGAGCCGTTTAGCTTGATAATATCAATATTGCGGCACTTGGATGCGTAATATTTTTTTGCTATATTCGCAAACTTGGTGGCAACACGCAAGGTTTTTTCCGTATTGTCATAAAAATCCTTTTTTGCGGCTACTGCCATACGGCACTTGCCCATATCAAGGTCAATAAGCTCATATATATCGGGCTCGTACTCTAAAAGAATATCCTTACCGCAAACACCAATGTCAGCCGCACCGCGCTCAACGTAAATGGAAACGTCAGAGGGCTTAACCCAAAAATATCTTACGTTCTTTTCCTTGTTTTCAAATATCAATTTTCTGTTATTTTCCAAAATTGAGGGACACTCAAAGCCTGCTTTTGCAAACATTTGATATACCTTTTCTCCAAGGCGTCCCTTTGGAAGGGCAACGTTAATCATATATTTGCCTCCCCTCTTAAATCAACAAGCTCGTTATATCTTATCTTCTGCGGAATTGACTTTTGTGTGGTCACACTGCGTCCCTCCGACACATATGAATTAACAATCTTACCAAGCTCTGAAGCACATGTGTTGTCATATAGCACAAGCACATCAACATCATATGGACGCACATCCTTGCTCATATTTTCCAAAAGGTCAACGTACACCGCAAAGCCGATACCCTTTGACTCTCTGCCCATTTTGTTAAGCAAGCCGTCATATCTGCCGCCAAAAAGCACGGTTTCGCAAACACCCTTTATAAATCCGTTGAAAACTATACCGTTATAATAGTTCATATCGTTAACAATGGAAAAGTCAAGCTGAATTTTGTCCTTAAATCTTGTGTTATCAAGCAAGTCAACTATCGCTTTAAGCTCATTCACTGCTGATACAAAATCATCACTTATATCAAGGCTATATAGCTTTTCAAGAACACTATCAGCCTTACCGTAAATACCAACAAAACCGCAAAGGGTATTAGTTTTTTCATTATCTACACCGTATTCTGTGCAGAGCTTTTTAATTTCGTGTGCGTTCTTTTGCTTAATGCACTCCATTACCGCATTTTTAAACTCTTCGTTTGTATTAATGCTGTCAAGCAAGGAGCTTAATACACCAAGGTGAGAAATTTCAACCACATAGCTCTCGGAAATAGACTCAAGGCTTGCACAGGCAAGGGTAACAACCTCATATACGTCATACAAATCAATGTCACCTATGCACTCAAGACCCGTTTGCATAATTTCCTTAAACTGTCTTGTGCTGCCCGAAATTCTATATACATTCTCGCTATAATATACCTTTTGCTTTGTGCCGCGTTCATCCTGTCCGTTTTTGATAATAGATAAGGTAACGTCAGGCTTTAAAGCCAAAAGCTTACCGTTTGTATCAGTAAAGGTGATAACACCGTCACTTACCAAAAAGTCCTTGTTTTTTACATAAAGCTCATATTCCTCAAATTTGCTCATTGTAAAGGGCAAGTACCCATAGCTTCCATAAAGAGAACGAAGGGTATATATTACCATTTCCTC
>JAZSGX010000112.1:0-3795 GCA_045532975.1 Eubacteriales bacterium
GACAAAGGCTCACGGATTTATCGTTCCGAGACAAAAGGGTTCGATTCCCGTAAGGCTAAGCAAATCCATAATGGTCGGGCGCTTGCTAATTGCCACTAAGGGATATTTTGTATACTCGTAAGGGAATTTTATACCAACCTCTTTGCCGGGATTGTTGATAACCGTCTTGAGCTTGCCCTCGATATATATCTCATCCTCTCCCACGCTCATTTCCACCTTGAACTCTAACAGGGATTCGGTAGCGTAACCGTTTTCAAGCTTTCGCTCCATTTTACCCTTGCCATAATATTCAACGTCGGTAATTTGACAGGTTGCACATTTATCGCGCATAGCGGCACATTCGGTACAATCCTCAACCTTATCACCGCAAGCGGCACAGGAATTTTTACCGTCACGGCAGGCAGGACACACCATATACTCGGCTACTCTGCTTTTAATCAGCTCAAGCAAGGGGGATGTGATTTTTTCAAATGCCCTTAGCTGCTCATCATCCTTCATTTCAAAGCTTTCACTAATAAAGGTGACGCCGCTTATGTCCTCAACCTTTACCATTTTGTTGCCGTCCTCGTCCTCGACGAAAATTGCTGAGGGTAAATCCCCCAAAAGTGCTCTTACAAGGTCGGCATAATAGGTGTTGTATTTTTTATATTCGCTAATCAACTGCTTTGTACCGTTTGGAAGATAAGCATAGTCCTTGTCAAAATAGGTACCGCCCGAATATTCCTTATCACCGTACCAATTGCTTGTTTCGCTTGCTAAAACCTCTCCGCTTTCAAGGGTGGCTTCAAGGATTTTAAATGCCATTTGATAACCACGGGAATCCCAGCTTTCCGTATACTCAGGCTTATTATTTCCGTCAAGCTTACCTGTTTTTTCCCTGTCGTTAACCTCAACGTCCAATTCCAAAAGCAAATCTGCATCAAGGAAATCAAGCTCCCTTGATTTTAGCAATGCCTTGTCTATCTTTGACTCCTCACCGCAGGACACACAGCTAAGCACTATTGTTAAAAGCATGGCGCAAAGCAGTGCCAAGCTTAAAATTCTCTTTTTCATTTTTTGCTCCTTAAAAAATATGCTGTAATCATTATAATTCATTTTAGGCGCTTTGTCAACATTATCATTGTCAAGAGAGGAAAAGTATGATAAAATATTTTTGCGGAATATGTGTAACCAAAGCCCTTTTTATCTTGTCTGTATTAATGAAGGGCAAAAAGAAAGGCGGTGGAAATCTTGGATGACAAAGCTATTATAGAGTTGTATTTTACGAGAAACGAGACAGCTATTGAAAAAACAGAGGTACGGTACGGGCAATATCTATACACTATTGCCAACAATGTGCTTGACTGTCACGAGGATGCGCTGGAGTGTGTAAACGACACATACAAAAGCGCTTGGGACACAATCCCACCAAGCCACCCGACAAGCTTACGCGCTTATCTTGGTAAAATCGCAAGAAATCTCGCTATTAACCGTTACAATTTCAATTCAGCAGACAAGAGAAACAAGAATTTAGAGCTTTCTCTTTCTGAAATGGAGGATTTTTTGCCAAGCCCTGATTTTGCCGAGGAGAGCGCATTTGCTATCACCTTCAAGGAGGCGCTTAACCGTTTTTTGCGCGCCTTACCCGAGGAAAAATGCAATATGTTCCTTTTGAGGTATTGGTATTTTTGCCAGGTTGGGGACATTGCGAAAAAAATGGGAGTTAGCGAGGGGCGTGTGAAGATAACCCTTTTGCGCCTACGTGAAAAGCTGAAAAAATATTTAGAAAAGGAAGGGCTACACATATGAAAAGAAAACTAAATATGATGGGCGATATAGACGACGACCTTATTGAACGTGCAAACCCAGAAAACATAAAGCCAAGACAAAGAAAATTCTCCTTTAAAACGATAACCACCTTAGCCGCTTGCTTGGCTATTGCGGTGGTAGCGGTCAACTTGGCAATATTCTTGCCAATGGGAAACGACGAGCCGCCTATTATCGGTCCGGGCAACGAGGGAAGCACATTAGGCGGACTTAGCTACGATGATATTAAAGACATAATTGACGCAAACCGCAAGCCACAGTATAACGGTAGCGTTGACGGTAACTTTAGCGATGGCGCCGATATGGCTCCAGGTATGCCTGATATGGATAGCGATTCAGTTGTGGGCGGTACTACTACAAGCAAACCAAACGGTAGCACAGGAGAATACGTTGAGGTAACGGACAATCAAGTAAATGGCGTTATTGAGGCGGATATTTTCAAGCGCACCACCACACACATTTTCTACATTCGCGGTGCTTCAATCTACGCGTACAGCATCGAGGGGGAAAGCTCAAAAGAGGTTGGTAGCTTAGTCTTTACGGATTCCTATTCCTATAACAGCCGCGAAATGTATCTTTCCGCCAACGGAAAAACCGCAACAATTATCCACACCGATACCTCTTATCAAGGTATGACAAGAGTTTCTTTAATTGACGTATCCTCTCCCGAGAATATGAAGGTGCTAAAATGCACAACTATTAAGGGAAAATACGAGGACTCCCGCTATGTAAACGGAGAGCTTTTGGTTTTCACAAGATTTCAAATAAAGGACACAGATGAAGACGAGAATTATATTCCCGCTGTTGATGACGGTGACGGATTTACACTCCTTTCTCCCGAGCAAATAGTTGCTCCGCAAAAATTCGGTAACAACAGCTATTTGGTAGTTTCAAAGATAAGCGAGAAAAATCTAAGCTACGCAGGTTCATTAGCACTTTTGGGCTTTGATTCCACTCTTTATGTGTCAAAGGACAGCATATACGCAACAAGGGCATTTAGCTTTAGCAAGACCGAAAACAACATTTATTCCTACGGTAACAAAACGGAAATCGTACGCCTCAGCTACGCAGGTGACCTACTTAACATTGTAGGCTCCGTAATGGTCAACGGCAGAATTAAGGACCAATACTCTATGGACGAATACGAGGGAATACTCCGCGTGTTTACAACCGTAAACCAAGGATATTACCCTGTTTACACAGGAAACTACGGTTGGGACGACAGCGTTTCCAATGAAAACTCTTCAAGCGGGGTTATGCCAAACGGAAGTGCTTCAAGCGGTATTTCTTCTTCCCCAAGCGCATCAAGACAAAACGTCACCTCTGCAAGCCTATACTGTATTGAGCTTGGGGAGGAAATGAAGGTTGTTGCCTCTGTTGAGTGCTTTGCCCCACAGGGCGAAACGGTACAAAGCGCAAGATTTGACGGTGACAGCGCATATGTATGCACCGCTATTGTTTTTACCGACCCTGTGTTTGTTTTTGACCTGTCAGACCTACAAAATATCACCTATAAGGACACAGGTGTTATTGAGGGTTACTCCCACTCCTTAATTGAGCTTAAAGACGGCTTACTTTTCGGAATAGGACAGACGGACTGGTCAACTATAAAGCTTGAGCTATACAAAGAGGGCGAAAACGGTCTTAACTCCTTGAGCAAGGTAGAAATTAAACAAGCCTACGGTACAAGCGAATATAAAGCCCACTATATAAACCGCGAGGAAATGATTTTCGGCTTTGCATACCGTAATTACTATGAAGGCACTTGGTTCTACTCCATATACAAGGTTGTGGATAACGAGCTTACAATTATATATAACACAAAGCTACACGAGTGTAATCATTTAGAAAATTGCCGAGGCGTTTTGATTGACAATTATTTCTATATTTTAACAGACTCCCAGGAGTTAAACTTTATAGTTTTAAAAATCAACTAACAAGAAAAAAAGAACAGGTATGCTTTGGCACACCTGTTCTTTTTTATTTTAG
>JAZSGX010000120.1:0-3073 GCA_045532975.1 Eubacteriales bacterium
CCTGCTTTATCGCAGGTGCGCCGAAAAAGTCCCTTTTTGTTATTCTGTGATTAATTTGCCGGTGGCCAAGCGGGGGCGTTAGGGTCACGGTCGGGCAAGCTGTTTTCCTCATAGCTTTCTCTAACACCGGAAGCGGAAACAAACGGTAAATTATCAAGATTGTCTGTATCAAAGGCGTAAAAATCCTTGTCGGTAACTACATAGTAGTAGCCGTCCTTATAGAAGCCACGGACTGTGTCGACGATGGAAAAGGCGATTTTGTTGCCTATAATGTGGTCAAAATAGTTACCGTTGAAGTGGAGTAGCATATATCTGCTCTCATAGGCTTTGGTTGTGGAATTATAGGTTTCGATTGCCAAGCCTATTAAGTGGCGTTCTCTGTCAATGTAATAAGCCTTATAATCCGTTGCAAAGTCTGTGTTTGCAAATTCCTCAAAGCATACGATTTCTACGCTGTTTTCTCCTTGCTTATAAACCTCGATTTTCAAGGTGGACTCGCTTTCACCGTAGCCGATACCTATAACGTAGCCACCGCCTATGTTGATAAGGGAGCTTGAATAACCGTCAATTTCGCCTGTGTCCGTATAGGTGATATTATTAAGGTCGGACAGGTCAAAGAAGAACACAGGGTCTATTAAAACCTCCTCGAAAGAGGTACAAACGTAGCCCTTTGTACCGTCAAAGCGCACGGAGCGTACAATCTCACCCTCGGGGGCAAAGCATTCAACGCTTGCTACAACTCTCATAGTGTCAACATCTATACAGTAAAGGCTTGCGGTGGATGTTTGCACATCGTCCTTAAAATAAGAGGTTGTTGCCACGCGGAGAATACCCTCGTATTCGTCAAGGCTGTATTGATCCTTAACATAGCCGCGTATCGTTACTGTCTCTCTGATTTCAAACAGCTCTGATTTGTAGCCGATTGCCACAATTTCCGTGTCCAGTGGCTCTCTGCTCCACCACCAAATGTCCTTGAGTATTTCTTTATTCTCATCGGTTGCTGTAACGCCTATTTCGCGTGTTAAGAAGATATTGTTGTGGGACACATAAATTTCGTCGCTGAAGGAAAGGAAGGAAACGCTTTCCTCGACTCTTAAGCCATCCGTATCAAGCCTTGATACTGTAACGTAGGTGCTTGAATAAATGTCGCTTGGGAAATAGATGTCGTTTGTAAAGTAGTTAGTGCCCTTTGAAGCGTAGAACGGAATGTAGGACTCGGGTAGCTCCTTGTTATAGCCTCTTCTTACACCGTAGCGAGTGAAGAGAAGAAGCTGGTCGTCTACCATACGGGATGTGATGTAGCTGCCTGAGAAGATTTTGAAATCCTTAATGGCAACTGTTGGGGATGCGCTCACATCAAGGGTGAAAACACCTGTCATTGGGACGTATCTGTCGGCGGTTACTATTATGTGCAAGGTTTTATAGTCGCTTGAAAGATACATTTCCCAGCCGTATGCGTATGCCATATTGTTGCCGTCGATTATCTCTTCCCATTTGTCGTATTCGCTTGTGATGGAGTCGTAAAGCTCCTTTAGCTGACCGATGTAGCCGTCAAGTGGCAAAATGCACTCAGCCTCTGACTTGTTTTTGTTTATGGAATAAACGTAAAGCTTGGTGTCCTTTAGGTAGTAAAGGTATTTGTCACTGCGCTTTGCCAAGTCGCCCTCGGAAATGCCAACAACCTGATTGTCATTTATGTCTGTTTTGTCAAGGGATTCCCCAAGCTTGTCGGACAAGTCTTTCATCTCTTCCTTGCTTGCTTGATCTTCTTTATCTTGCTCTAATGCGTCGTTTATTTCGGGAAAGAGTTGGTCAAGCTCGTCATCTCCATAGCCGTTGCCGAAGTATTTGTCAAGAGCGCCTATGAGAGCAGGGTTTTTAAGAAACTGTATTTCGGGGGTAACAACCGGTGGGTTTTCTTCCTCTGGCTTTTGTGTGTCGGGGTTTTGAATGTGGCTACCGTCACCCGTGCCAACGTCGCTTGACGGAGGTGTGCCCTCGTCCTTTGAGCTTGGGGTAGAGGGAACGTCGGAGCCTTGGCTGTCACTCGGCTTACTTGAGCCTGTTGGCAGGTGAATAAGACCGTTGTCGCTTGGGTCTGTAATAATACCTGAGCTGCTTGATGTGCCTGGGTCGTTTGGCTCATCCATATTTGCAACAATCGGAATGGTTATTGCAATATTGAGTATGAGCAAAAAGCAGGCAGCGGCAGCTAAAAACGTCGCCCATTTGAATTTTTGCTTTTGCGCCGTTCTTTTTTTACTTGGGTCGGCTTCGCTTATATACTTTTCGTCTGCTAAGCCAACAATGTCAAGCATTTTTCTGTTTTTCATATGTTGATACCTTCCTTCTCCATAAATTTTTTTAGCTTGGCTCTGAGTCTTAAAAGAATAATTTTCACGTTGTTTTCCGACAAGCCATTATTTTTTGCAATGTCCTTTACAGAGGATAGGTACCAATACCTCTGGAGGAAAACTATACGCTTGTCTCTTTTGAGAGAGCCTAAAAATTTGTTCAATGCGGTTTTCAAGGCAAGCTCGTCGGTTAACTCTGAGCTATTTGCATCGGGAATACACTCGGCAATTTCGTCATAGACAAGGGAGGACTCTGCACATCTTTTTTGCGCGGTGTTTCTGTCCAGCTTGTCAAGGGCTAAGTTACGGGTGATTTTACCAAGGAATGCTTTTAAATTTGACGGCTTGTTCGGTGGAATTGAGTTCCAAGCGCGTAAATAGGTGTCGTTTACACATTCCTCGCAGTCTTCCTTTGAGGCAAGAATATTTGACGCTATGTAATTACAGTAGCGTGAGTATTTTTCCTCTGTTTTTTTAATCGCTTCCTCATTTCTTTCAAAAAACAAGTCAACAATCTGCTTATCATCCATAGTCAGCACCCCCTTTGCTTGGGTAATTTTTTTGCCTTTCACCCTAATAAACGCACATTGATACGAAAAGGTTACACATTTTTCTAATTTTATTTTAGCATTTATGCATCTATTTTTCAATAGCAACAAAAAAGGGGGTGTTGCAATAAGCACAGACCAAAAACAGATACCGCTTGCACTAAAACCTTT
>JAZSGX010000035.1:0-16843 GCA_045532975.1 Eubacteriales bacterium
GAACAGGCCGGTCTCGGTTTCGGTACGGAAGTTGGTCTCCAGAACGCCGGCACGGGCGCCGCCGATGCCCAGCGCGTAAGCCAGACCAATGTCCAGGGCATCACCGGTGGCATCCTGCTCCACTGCGATCAGGCAGGGAACACCCTTACCAACCTGATACTCAGAACGAACTGTGTGACCTGGGCCCTTAGGAGCAACCATGATTACGTTAACATTCTTAGGTGGCTTGATGCAACCGAAGTGAATGTTAAAGCCGTGAGCGAACATAAGAGTCTTGCCCTCTGTCAAGTTTGGCTCAATGCTTTCCTTGTAAAGCTTAGCCTGTTTTTCGTCATTGATAAGAATCATGATGATGTCAGCATTTTTTGCAGCATCAAAAGATGTCATAACCTTAAGACCAGCCTTTTCAGCCTTAGCCCAAGACTTAGAGCCCTCGTAAAGACCTACAATAACGTTAACACCTGACTCCTTCAAGTTAAGTGCGTGTGCGTGACCCTGTGAGCCGTAGCCGATAATTGCAACGGTTTTACCGTTTAACTTGTTAAGATCACAATCCTGTTGATAGTAAATGTTTGCCATAATGTTTTTCTCCTTAGCAATATATAAATTTTTAATAATCTTATTTTTTAACAACGCCTGTTGCGCTGTTTTTGGAAAGCAATGTTCCACTTCCTCTTTCAAGAGCTACAATACCTGTGCGGCACATTTCAATAATGCCATAGGGTATCATCAGCTTAATGAACGCATCAATCTTTGATGGGTCCCCTGTAATCTCTACACACATTTCGTCAAGAGTGTAGTCGATTACCTTTGCGCGATACACCTCAACAGCAGACAAAACGTCACCGCGGGTGTCCTTATTATTTTTAATCTTAACCAAGGCAAGCTCACGCTTGATTGCCTCTTCCTCCTCAAGCACCTCAACCTTTTTAACGTTGAATAGCTTACGAAGCTGATTAATAAGCTGTTCCTTTGCGTAACCGTCTCCGCTCAAGGAAATGGTTATACGGGAATATTCGGGGCACTCTGTTTCACCAACAGTCAAGGCATCAATGTTAAAGCCGCGACGGGTAAACATACTTGTTACACGGGTAAGAACACCGAATTTGTTATCTACGTAAACCGCAATTACAAACTTGTTATCTTTAGCCATTGTTGTCCCCTCCCTTTTCAACAATTATATCGTCAATAGAGCCGCCCGGTGGGAGCATTGGAAGAACGAATTCATCCTTATCGATTAAAGTGTCGATTACAACAGGGCAATTCATATTAATCGCCTTTTTGAACGCATCCTCAAACTCATCAATAGTGTTTGCTCTCATACCAACCGCGCCAAATGCCTCAGCAAGCTTAACGAAATCTGTCTTTCTTTCAAGAACCGTGTTGGAAAATCTCTTTCCAAAGAACAGGTTTTGCCACTGACGAACCATACCGAGCACGCCGTTGTTAGCAAGAACTATAACTATTGGAAGGTTGTATGTAACTGCAGTAGCAAGCTCGTTCAAGTTCATACCGAAGCTACCGTCGCCCGTAATCAAAACCGTTGGGTCCTTTGTGGCAACGTAAGCACCCATTGCCGCACCTAAGCCAAAGCCCATTGTACCAAGACCACCGCTTGAAACAAAGCGTCTTGTTGTATCAAATTTGGAATATTGAGCCGCCCACATTTGATGCTGACCAACGTCAGTTGTAATAATTGTGCGTGGGAGCTTATATTTGTTAATTACGTCAAATACCTGCGGTGGGGTCATCCTGTCCCCTGCCATCCTTGCTGCTTTATCAGCAATTTGCTGTTCCTTAGCCTTTAGTCTTTCAACCTCGTCAATCCACTCTGGCTTTTTGTTTTCCTCTACCTTCTTTACAATTCTTGTAAAGGAATCATAAACGTCAGCAACAATGCCCAAATCAACATTAACATTTTTGTTAATCTCAGCAAAGTCCGGGTCTAACTGAATAATCTTTGTGGTTTTTGCAAATTTGGCAACATTGCCCGTGGCTCTGTCACTAAAGCGAACGCCCACTCCAATAATAAGGTCTGCCTCCTTTTGTGCCATTGATGAAGCAAAGTGACCGTGCATGCCCTGCATACCAAGGAATCTGTCACATCCGTCAGGCACAGCGCTCAAGCCCATAAACGAACAGCCGATGCAAGCATCTATCTTATTTGCAAAGTCAATAATTTCCTTACCCATGCCAAGACCAGCCGCGCCGCCGCCTATATATATGTACGGACGCTTAGACTCAGCGATAAGCTTAACCGCCTCATCAATCAAGCATTCGTCTGCCTTTGGCAATGGAATTTTCGGAACTATCGGCTGTGGCTCATATTCATATGTTGCAACCTGAACATCCTTTGGAACGTCAATCAAAACAGGACCCGGACGACCGGATTTTGCAATTTGAAACGCCTCACGGATGGAGTCAGCCAAATCCTCTATTCTATGTACAAAATAGTTATGCTTTGTAATTGGAAGTGTAACACCTGTAATATCAATCTCCTGGAAGCTATCCTTACCGATTAAGCTGCAAGGAACGTTACCTGTAACTGCAACCATTGGGATTGAGTCAAGCATTGCAGTTGCAATACCTGTAACAAGGTTTGTCGCACCGGGACCCGAGGTTGCGATACATACGCCAACCTTACCCGTTGCTCTTGAATAACCGTCCGCCGCGTGAGCAGCACCCTGCTCATGTGCGGTTAAAATGTGATTAATTTCGTCTTTGTATTTATATAATGCATCATAAATGTTGATAACCTGACCACCGGGATAACCGAAAACATCGGTTGTACCCTGTTCAATCAAGGTTCTTATGATGATTTCTGCGCCTGTCAATTTCATAGGTGCGTTCTCCTTTTATTTTTTGGAAAGCATAATATTAATGGCACTTACAAGGGCTTTAATTGAAGCTACTATAATGTCACTGTCAATTCCTGCGCCAAAATAAGTCTTACCATTAGCGGAAATGCTTACATAGGATGCTGCCAGAGAGGTTGTCTTGCCCTCTAAAGCGTGCTGTGTATAGTTTTCAAGAACATAATCAATACCTGTTGTGTTCTTTATTGCGTTAGAAACAGCGTCAAGACGACCATTTCCTCTTGCGATAACATTTTTGTCCTCACCGTTGTATACGATTTTACACTCTGCCTCTCTACCGCCCTCTACATCGGTAAACACCGCATTCTTTACATCAACCAAGGATGTTACGTTTACAAAATCACGGATAAAGATATCGTAAACCTCTTTTGGTTGAAGCTCTCTGTGCTCGTGGTCGGAAATGCTCTTAACGTGATAACCAAACGCCTCTCTCATCTTTGGTGGGAGATTGTGATTAAACTGAGTTTCAAGAATATAACCGATACCACCCTTACCAGATTGAGAATTGATACGGATAACATCCGCCTCATATACTCTGCCAACGTCAGTTGGATCGATAGGAAGATACGGTACATCCCAGACTCGCTCCCCATCCTGTCTGTATTTCATGCCCTTAGCAATAGCATCCTGGTGGGAGCCGCTAAATGCAGCAAACACAAGCTGTCCACTATACGGCTGTCTTTCATAAACGCGCATTCTTGTAACCTTTTCATAAACCTCTGTAATAGCAGGAAGGTTAGAAAAGTCAAGCCCCGGGTCAATGCCCTGGGAGTACATATTAAGAGCCAATGTAATGATATCAACATTGCCTGTACGCTCACCGTTACCGAAAAGCGTGCCCTCAATACGGTCACCGCCTGCCAAAAGACCCATTTCACTGTCTGCCACAGCACAGCCACGGTCGTTATGCGGATGGAGAGATATAATAACATTTTCTCTGTTCTTTAAGTTTTTACACATATATTCAACCTGGTTCGCGTAAACGTGCGGCATTGAATGTGACACGGTAACGGGCAGGTTGATAATAACCTTATCGTCGGGAGTTGGGTTCCAAATTGAAATAACCTCGTTACAAATCTCGGCAGCAAACTCCGGCTCTGTACCTGTAAAGCTCTCAGGAGAATACTCAAAGGTTATCTTGCCTTTTGCCTTCGCCTTATACTTGTTGCAAAGATTAGCACCAAACTTGGCAATCTCCACAATTTCCTCCTTGCTCTTTTTGAACACCTGCTCACGTTGAGCAACAGAGGTGGAGTTATAAAGGTGTACCACCGCGTGGGGAGCACCGTCAATCGCCTCAAAGGTTTTTGCAATAATATGCTCTCTTGACTGAGTAAGCACCTGAATTGTAACGTCATCAGGAATCAGCTTTTCGTCAATGAGCTTACGGCAAAATTCATATTCAGTTTCGGAAGCGGCAGGAAAGCCTATTTCAATTTCCTTAAAGCCAACCTTACAAAGGAGCTTAAAGAACTCCAGCTTTTCCTCAAGGCTCATTGGAATTATAAGTGCCTGGTTACCGTCACGCAAGTCCACGCTGCACCAAATCGGTGGCTTTTCAATATATTCCTTTTTTACCCAATCCATCGTAACCCCTGTGGGTGCGAAGAACTGTTTTGAATACTTTTCACAGTTTTTCATAATTAATTTTCCTTTCTTATGGTCGTTTGCGCTTCTGTCAAAATAAAAATAGCCTCTGTTATACAGTCCGCAAAAATGCCTATGTATAAAGAGACGAAGATATAGCCCCGTGGTACCACTCTTAATTGACGAAAACCGCCCACTCATTTTCTGTCTATCAACAGAAGAACTCTGTAACGGGAGTACCCGACTAAGCCTACTTAATTTCGGTTAGCAGCTCCGAGATGAGTTAACCCTGCCCCACATACTGTCTCGCACCTACCGACAGCTCTCTTAAATGCTTAGCAAAATATTATTCTCTTCAACGCCTTTATAATATATTAAGTATTTTATTATAAAGAAGTCATTTTGTCAATACCTTTTTGCAAAAAAATCAATAAATTTTAGCAATTTAAAGTGATAAAGTACATTATAATTAAAAAATGGGCAAATTTGCCCATTTTTTCGTTATTTTTCTAAGCCTTCAACTTCCATTACAAGCTTTTCATAGCTTCGCATATTGATTGGGGTTGTCTTGATTACTCCGTCCTTATCAACAATCAGTGCATAAGTATCGGTATTTTTATCTCCAAGCAAACTTTTAATAGCGTCATTTCCGTTTTCTGTATAATCTCTTAAAAATACAATTTCCGAGTCCGCTAAGTTCTCCATCAAATAGTCTGCTGCACTTCCGTAGCTTTCAGTAGAATGGATAGCATACACCGTCACCTTATCTGCATACTCCTTAGCAAGCTTGTCAAGTAGCTTCAAGGCATCTGTTTGCGCTATATTCTTATTATTCCAAAAGTACACAACTGTTATTTTACCTACATTTCTCCCCGGATTTAACGTTGTACCCAGAGCGCCTCTTTCGTCAAACACCTCTAAATCAAAGCTCGGCAAGAGCTTTCCAAGCTCCTTACCGCTTTCTCCATTTGCCCTCTCAACCAAAGATACGGTTACGGATTTATATGTGGTCGGCTTTTTCTCTATTTCAACAAGTGTAGGAAGCCTTTGATCAAGCTTTTGGGAAATAACATTTTCATAAAGATAGCTTTTGCCCAAGTCGTTTACAACGTCGTTTGCATTTTTCAAAGCATCCTTATCATTCATTCCTTTGTTTTTATAATAGCTTGTATAATAAGCTACCAGCTCTTTCTTCTCACTTACCAGCTCGTCATCAGTCGGTATGAATTTTTCCTTTTGAGCAAGAGCATAGATTACCATAGTATACTTTATCTCGTTTTTTATGTATTCTTCCCTTGTCATTCCAAAACGGTTTTCAATGTACTCGTCAAGAGAAATTCCGTTTTGCTTTTTGAAGCTTTCCTCAGCTTCTTTAAGCTCGTTTGCAAGAGCTGAATACTCTTTTTCAGGATATTTTTTAACCTCAGCCTTTTCTCTTATAAAATTATATATTCTTTCCATAAGGATTGCTTTTTCAAGCTCCTCGGTTGTCTTATATTCCTCAAAGTTTTCACTAACAAACTTGTCATTATAAATGGCAGGCTCAAATATTCCGCTTAGCTGTACATCAAAAAGCACGCGCTTTCCCGCCAGCTCGCTTTTGGAATAATCACTTGGCATCGTGATATAAATATCTCGCTGTTCACCAACAGACATACCTAAAATACCGTTTTCAAGCTCCTTGTGTGCCAAGGATGAGCCCAAATAAATACCGTAGCTTTCTCTTTCGTCAAACACTACGGTTTTTCCGCCTTCATTTAAAATTTTGCCATTCTCGTCAAGCATATAGCCTATATAGCTTACATCTACAACATCGCCAATCATACAGATTGTCCTGTTTGTTTTTTTGGCGTAATCCAAAATATAGCTGTCAATTTGCTTCTGAATATCATCAAGCTCAATTTCTATTTTTTGCCCTTCTAATTTTGGCAAGCTGATATAGTCATCCATATTGTACTGATATTTTAGCTCGCCCTCTAATTTTTCAATATCAACTTCGTTGTCTTCCTCTGAGCCACTTTGGTCACTGCCCACAGGCTCTTCATCACTGCAAGATGCCAACAAGACAAAGAAAATCATTAGCAACAGCAAGACAATAATCTTTTTCATATCAATTCCTCCGTTTTTTATCTTAGTTAATTTTAGCATACTCCCGCTTATTTTGCAAGATAAAAAATACGGCAGACGTATCTCTCTGCCGTATTTTATGTTATGCGTTTATAATTGAATTGATTACGTCCTGACGCGCCTTTAATACCTTTTCAGCATCCGCCTTATTTTCGCCCTTTACAGAGTAGTAAACCTTTATCTTTGGCTCTGTGCCTGACGGACGGATTGCTACCCAAGAGGAATCCTCAAAAACGAATTTTAATACATCTGCCTTTGGAAGGTCATCAATGCCAACCGTATAGTCGTTTACTGTTGCAATATTCGGCATCAATTCCTTACCTTTTGCTCTCATTTCCCTCATTATTCCTTGAATTTTTTCAACACCGTCAATGCCCTTCAAGGTATAGGAGTCGAGCTTATCAAGAAAATAACCGTATTTTGCGTAAATTTCGTCCATTACGTCAACCAAGGTCTTGCCTTGATTTTTGTAGTAGCAAGCCATTTCGCAAATAAGCATAGATGCAACAACCGCATCCTTATCTCTTGCGTGATTACCGACAAGATAACCATAGCTTTCCTCGTATCCGATAACAAATTCCCCGTCACCCTTCTTATCAAAGCGGTTCATAATGTCACCGATAAACTTAAAGCCTGTGAGCACCTCGCAAACCTTAAGTCCATTCATTTTAGCAATAATTGCACCAAGCTCACTTGTAACGATAGTCTTGATTACGGTCGACTTTTCGTTCATTGACGCTTTGTTCATTTTAATAACATAGTCAACGAGCAAGGCTCCAACCTGGTTACCTGTAAACAGCCTCATTCCGTCCTTAGTATTTACAGCAATACCAACACGGTCACAGTCTGGGTCCGTACCCAAAATAAGGTCCGCGCCCATTTCCTCACAATACCTTATGCCTATGGAAAGTGCCTCTGCATTTTCGGGATTTGGAGAAACAACAGTTGGAAAATCACCGTTCTTTTCTTCCTGCTCCTTTACCACGGTTACGTTGTAGCCAAGGTCGGAAAGAACACGGCGCACAGGCTTATTACCTGTACCGTGGAGTGGTGTATATACGATTTTCGCGCTCTTTTCGCCTACATCGTGAGATTGCTTCTTTACATTTGCAATAAAGCTTTCGTAAACCTCATTTGGAACACTCTTTAAAAGTCCCTTTTCTCTTGCCTCGCACTCATCCATAACCTGGATGGCAGGAATATCGGTAATAGCGTTTACATAACCGATAATTGCGTTTGCATCGTCAATCAAAACCTGGCAGCCTGTTTCGTCATACACCTTATAACCATTATATTCCTTTGGGTTATGGCTTGCGGTTACAACAATACCGCCGATACATCCAAGCTTCCTTACAGTAAAGGACAGGGTTGGGGTTGGCATAAGCTCGTCATACAAAAATGCAGGGATTCCGCTTTTTGCCATAACAAGGGCAGCTTCCTTAGCAAAGGTATCGGAGTTATTACGGGAATCGTAGCCAATGGCAACGCCCTTCTTAACATCCTCTCCGTACTTATCTAAAAGATAATTTGCAAAGCCCTGTGTTGCTTTTCTTATTATGTACTTGTTCATTCTGTTAGTACCTGCGCCCATAACACCACGAAGTCCGCCTGTACCAAACTCAAGGTCACGCCAGAAGCGGTCCTCTATTTCCTCATTGGAAAGATTAGCGCTTAATTCGTCTCTTGTAGTCTTGTCAAATCTTTCATCGCTTTGCCAAAGCTTATAAGTGTTAAGAATTTCTTTTGAAAGCTCCTTCATTTCAAAACTCTCCTTTATTTTAAGTAAAGGGAACAGAACGCTCAAGTTCCGTTCCCCATAATTATATTATATATCCATTTTCAGGAAAATACAACTGTTTTTTACTCGCCCTTCGTATAAGCCAAAAGACCGCCCGCCTTAAGAATATCAATTTGGCGCTTGGTGTAGTTGCATACAAGAGGAATCTTCTCACCGTTTACATCAAGTGTAATTTCGCCCTTTTCCATACCCTCAAATACATTTTCCAAGGATAATGTGTCACCCTGTGTACATTTTTCGTAGTCCTCAGGGTTTTTAAATGTAAGTGGCAAAATTCCTGCATTAACAAGGTTAGCCGCGTGAATTCTTGCAAAGCTCTTTGCAACAACAGCCTTTACACCCAAGTAAAGTGGAACAAGTGCCGCGTGCTCTCTTGATGAGCCTTGACCGTAGTTAGAGCCGCCCACAATTATCGTTGACTTATTAGCCAAAGCACGCTCAGCAAAGGTTTCGTCACATACTGCAAAGCAGAACTTTGAGAGGAAAGGAATGTTTGAACGATATGGCAAAATCTTAGCGCCCGCAGGCATAATGTGGTCAGTTGTGATATTGTCGCCAACCTTCAAGGTAAGCTTTGCTTCAATCTTGTTTTCAAGTGGGTATGTTGTTGGGAAAGGCTTGATGTTTGGACCACGCATAATTTCCAAATCCTTTGCCTCTTCCTCGCTTGCCGGCATTACAACTGCACTGTCGTCAATCTTAAATGCCTCCGGCATTTCAACCTCTTTGTATTCACCAAGAGTGCGTGGGTCGGTAATGTAGCCTGTCAATGCAGAAGCAACAGCAACCTCGGGAGACACTAAGTAAACCTGTGCATCCTTTGTGCCGCTTCTACCCTCAAAGTTTCTGTTAAAGGTACGGAGTGATACACCTGCGGAGTTAGGGGAAAAGCCCATACCGATACAAGGACCGCAAGCGCACTCAAGCACACGCGCACCTGATGCCAAAATGTCCGACAATGCACCACAGTCAGCAAGCATTGCAAGAACCTGCTTAGAACCGGGAGAAACGGACAAGCTAACGCTATCGTCGATCTTCTTCCCCTTTAGCATGCTTGCAACTCTTAGCATATCACGGAGTGATGAGTTTGTGCAGGAGCCGATACATACCTGGTCAACCTTAATGCCCGACAATTCCTCAGCGCTCTTGATATTATCAGGGCTGTGAGGACAAGCCAAGAGTGGCTTAAGCTCGCTTAGGTTGATGTCGATTATTCTGTCATATTCTGCGTCAGGGTCGCTTTCAAGCGGAACATAGTCCGCTTCTCTGCCCTGTGCCTTCAAAAATTCTCTTGTTGTTTCGTCAGATGGGAAAATAGAGGTTGTTGCGCCAAGCTCTGTGCCCATATTTGTAATTGTTGCTCTTTCGGGAACGCTCAAGGTCTTTAAGCCCTCTCCGCCCCATTCAATAATAGCGCCAACACCGCCCTTTACGGACAAAATGCGAAGAATTTCCAAGCTAACGTCCTTAGCACTTACCCAGGGTTGAAGCTTACCTGTCAAGTTAACCTTGAACATCTTAGGCATTGTGATATAATATTCACCGCCGCCCATTGCAACTGCAACGTCAAGTCCGCCTGCACCAAAGGCAAGCATACCGATACCGCCTGCGGTTGGTGTGTGGCTGTCAGAGCCGATAAGAGTCATACCGGGCACGCCAAATCTTTCAAGATGCACCTGGTGGCAAATACCGTTACCGGGACGGGAAAATCTTAAACCGAATTTCTTTGCAACGGACTGAATATATCTGTGGTCGTCAGCATTTTCAAAGCCTGACTGCAATGTGTTGTGGTCTATGTATGCAACAGATAGCTTTGTTCTTACTCTCGGAATGCCGATAGCCTCAAACTCAAGATAAGCCATTGTTCCTGTTGCGTCCTGTGTCAATGTTTGGTCGATGCGGAGAGCGATTTCCTCACCAACCTTCATTTCTCCTGACACTAAGTGGTTTTTAATTATCTTTTGTGCAAGTGTAAGTCCCATATTAAATTCCTTTCAGCATTTTGCTAATTTCCTTTAGCTTTTCCTCAAGCTCATTTTCTGTAATCGAGCTTTGTCTTCCTGCCTCATATTGCTCATCAACCCAAGATTTTAGTGCAATTACGTGTGGGTCCTGCTTTGTAACCATTTTGTCACCCTCAAGCTCATAATGGCTGTTAATCCAATACGCAATACCAGCAAGTCCCGAGGTTTTTGAAACGATAACTCCTGCGGAGCGGTTAAGGATTTTCTTGGTGTTAAATATATTATAAATCTCTTCGTCCTTCATAAGTCCGTCTGCGTGAATGCCTGCGCGGGTTAGGTTAAAGTTATTGCCCACAAACGGAGTCATTGGTGGAATATTATAGCCCATTTTATCTCTGAAGAAATGAGCAATTTCAGTAATTACCGTTGGATCCATGCCATCCAAGGAGCCACGGAGGGAGGCATATTCAAATACCATAGCCTCAAGTGGAATATTACCGGTTCTCTCGCCAATACCGAGAAGTGAGCAGTTAACGGCGGAGGCACCGTAGAGCCAAGCTGTTGTTGCATTGGCAACTGCCTTATAAAAGTCATTATGACCGTGCCACTCAAGCATTTCACTTGGAATATCGGAATAGTGCTGTAAGCCATATATAATTCCTGGTACACTGCGAGGCAAAGCAACCTCGGTGTAAGGAACACCGTAGCCCATTGTATCGCAAGCGCGGATTTTAACAGGGATTTTTGCATCCTGTGACATTTTTTGAAGCTCATTTACAAATGGAACAACAAAGCCATAGAAGTCGGCTCTTGTAATATCCTCTAAGTGACAACGAGGACGAATACCAGCCTCGAAGGCATCATATACGGAAGACAGATAGAGGTTAAGCGCCTCTTTTCTTGTCATTTTAAGCTTTTTGAAAATATGATAGTCGGATGAAGAAACGAGAATGCCCGTTTCCTTAATACCCAAATCCTTTACAAGCTTAAAGTCCTGCTTGTTAGCTCTTATCCAAGTTGTAATTTCAGGGAATTGAAGGCCAAGCTCCTGACACTTTTCAACGGCGCGTCTGTCCTTATCGCTGTAAATGAAAAACTCTGTTTGACGAATAATACCTCTTGGACCGCCCAAGCGAGAAAGATATTTGTAAATTTCAACAATATCCTCAACAGAATAAGGCTCCATTGACTGCTGACCATCACGCAAGGTTGTATCCGTTATCCAAATTTCCTCAGGCATACCGATTGGCACACGGCGGTGGTTAAACGGAATCTTGGGCACCTCGTCATATGGGTATATGTCTCTATACAAGTTAGGCTCTTTAACATCCTGCAACTGATATTTGTAGGATTTTTGCTCTAACAGGTTAGTTTTCTCTGATATTTCAAGCATTTTACACCTCTAAAAACTTTAGTTAACTAAAATATTTTACATTATATACTATATAGATTGAAAAGTCAAGAAATTTACAAATATTTTTTGAATATTTTTTCGCACAGATGCTTTTATTATCGTCACTTACCTTATTTTATGCACGAATTACCATAACATTGCCTGCATACACAGTGAATAGTCCTTGCATAATTATGTATATATGCAAAAAGGAAGCTTTTGCAAGCCTCCTTCTGTTATTAGTTTTCATCACGGATTAAAGGATACGCCAAGAATAGCCGCGATATTTTCAAGCTTAGCTTTGTTCGTACCGTTGTTATATTCCTTTATCAAAGCAGACTCTACGTTTGCTCTGTCAGCGTCGGTCAAGGTTTCGTGCACTCCGTACGGGTCCTCATTTTTGCCACCGTCAAGAGCATCGTCTATCATCTCGTTTGCAATGGAAGATGCGAGAATTTCTCCAACAAACTGCTCCGCACTTTCACCTGTTACAGAATTCTGTACACCGAACACAGTAGTTGCGCCCTCTATATTGTTGTGTACACCTGAAAGAATTGTAATAACGTGAGCGGTAGCTGCTGCTTCCGTATCAATATCCGTTTGGTCAACAATTCCATCACCGTTTTTGTCAACGTATCTATGGTCATGAATTGTATCAACCAAGGTTTCGGTAATTGACGATACGGTATTACCCTTATCACCACCAACACCGTATCTTGCAAGGTTATCAAGAGCCGCCAATTCCTTCAATGCCTTCGCCTCATTTTCGGAATTTTGTCTTGAATAAGGATCCTCCGGGTCAAATGCAAGATTTGCAATAAGTATCTTCAAGGAATTTTCTTGCGCCAATTTATTACCATCCCACATTGCCATTGTAAGCGTTGCCAAATTTTGTCTTGAAACAAGAAGCTGTACCATATCCGCATCGTCAGATGGGTTATCTGGGTTTCCTATGGCATTATCAACAAAGTTAGCATCGAAAATACCAAGCTTCGCACAAGCCTCGGAGTGCAAAATTGAGTCAAGTAAAAATTCATACGATGCACCAAAGAAAATGCTGTCGCGCATTTGGTTTAATCCTGTACCAAGTGCTACAAAGTCACCAAGCTTAACTATATCGTCAACATAGGTAACACCTGATGTTGAGTTTGCAAATTTACTTAATTCGCGTACTGCTGTGGCAATTCTTATACTTTCCTCACTGAGAGAGCTTTCATTAATTCTGCTTTCATCAACCGCATCTATACCACCCAAATCATATGGATAACCGTTTATCGCCTCATAAACCTCATACAAATACTGTTGAAGTGCATTTGCAAGAGACGGAACGATTGGTCTTGTACGGTTGTTGTAGTAGAGGTTTTGCAAAATTCCTTCATAGAACTTGTTATTTTCAAGCACAACATAAAGGTTTCCGCCCACAGTATTAAGCTCCCTGAACAAGCCGCTATCAATTAAGCTTCTAAAAACTGACGCATAGGTACGCAAATCACGCACCAATGCTTCACTATTTGTTTTTGACCAAACCTCCAATAGCTTTTCAACCACAGGGTCAAAGCTATCTCCAAGGTAAGGGCGTTTAAGTTCAAGCAGCGTATCAGTCTTATATATCTCTTCGGTGCACTGCGCCATAACGCTTGCAACCATTGCTGTCAAATATTCTGACTTTTCAATTTCATTAATTGCCTCGTCAACCAAATCTGCTTCCTTAGAGGTAAAGTTGATGGAGCTGATTTCAGTTAAGGGAACGATTGATGAATAGATATTAAGAACATTGTCTGTTTCGTTAACCAAAGAAATTTCAACGTCATTTACATTAGTTGTTGACAATGTTTCAAAAAGGAACTGTCCGCCACAAGTGTTAATAACACCAAGCGCACCGCCTGTTACAATTCCTTCATATTCTGCAACCTGCGTCCTGATTTCCGCAACATCGCCACCTATTGTATCTGCCGCCTTGTTAAGAGCGTTCATTCCGTATGTGGCAAAGCCGATTAGCGGTGCAACATACACTGCAATTATCAATACATTTTTAACCGCACCGACACCACCGCTTGCCAGACGCAAGGCAATACCCTTTGTACGGGGGATTGCTATTTTAATAAGCTGCTTTACTATGAACAAAAGAATGCCCAAAACAAAGAAGGTCAAGATAAACACTATTGGATTTAAAATCACCTCAACAATTGCAAAAACCAGCCCTAAATCCGCAGTTGCCAAAAACTCTCCGTCACGAAGGTAAAGCTCCATTTGCTCCAAAAGCTCCGCTAAGGTACCCTCCGTAGCTCCTCCGTTAATCATATCTAAAACACTGTAAACCACGTTTGGCTCAATCAACAGATCAGTTATCATTTTTGACACAAATATTGAAGCAATCAAGTTCAAAACAACAAAGGCTAAGTCTATCAAAACGCAAAACAAGCCCTTACTGTTACCCCTGACGTGCCACACAAAGCCGAGCGTTGCAAAGCCAGCCAAAACACATATAGTCACCAGGTTTACTACACCACCGATGTCCATCATACTCTCCTTATAATCTCTGCCGCAGTGCGCAACTCATCACGACATTTAATGGTACAATATATATGTTAACACATTTCTTACATTTTTTCAATAGTAATTTACTTTAATGTTAATTTTGAACAATTTATTTTTTATGCTGCATAATCTGTTATTTTCTGCAAACAATATGATAGCAACCAATATTTTTTAAGGAGATTTTTTATGAAGGCTACGGGAATTGTTCGTAGAATTGACGACCTTGGTCGTGTTGTTATACCAAAGGAAATTAGGAGAACTATGAGAATACGCGAGGGCAGTCCCTTGGAAATTTATACAGACAGAGAGGGTGAAGTTATTTTCAAGAAATACTCCCCTGTGGGAGAGATGTCCTCGTTTGCTTATCAATACGTGGATACCCTTAACAAGGTGTGCCAAATGAGTGTGGCGGTAACTGACAGAGATACAATAATTGCTTGTGCAGGCGTGCCGAGAAAGGAATTTGCGGATAAAAAAATATCCGAGGATTATGAGTCCGTTATCGAAAACAGAAATATGTATATTTACAAAAACGGTTCACCCCGTGTACAAATTTGCGAGGGAAACGACGCTTTTGTCAAGTATGCAATGCCTATTGTTTCCGAGGGTGATATTGTTGGCAGTATTGCTTGCATTTCCACAGATGAAAGCACTACAACAGACCCAAACAGTACAGAGGCGAAGCTAATCCAAACAGCAGCATCTTTCCTTGGCAGACAGTTTGAAGGCTGATTTCTCAAGCTTAGCTCAGCACCTCATCCACCGCACAATTTTTGTGTGGTGGACTTTTTTGTTTTTCTGTATGCGGTCCCCCTTCCCCCACTGGGGAAGGCTATTTTCAAACAGCAGCATCTTTCCTTGGCAGACAGTTTGAGGGTTAATGTAAAAAACGAGGCACAGGGTGTACTATTTTACACTTTGTGCCTCGTTTTTTAATTTTTGTATTGAAGTTATTACCTATTTATGATAAACTTAAATAGTCTAAAAGTCCTTGGTAAATTCCTTGGGCGAACAAGGACGGGTTATTTGCCATAAAATTGGCTTCGTAGGGGTTGGAAATAAAGCCCATCTCCACCAAAATGGCGGGCATATTTGTTTTTCGCAAAACATATAGTCCCGGGCGGAGCTTAACTCCTCGGCTGGCAAAGCCTGTAATTTCCGTTACCTCCCGCAAAACATCCTCGGCTAAGGTTGCTGAGCGTGACGGTGAGGAATAAACAAGCACCTCCGTTCCATTAGCTGACGGGGAAACAGAGGCGTTTGTGTGTATGCTTATAAAATAATCGGCTCCCCAGCTATTTGCATCATCTACTCTCTCCCTTAAGCTTGACGCATTTGACGTACCAAGCTGAGTTGTGGATGTTGGACGGGACAGGCGCACCTCAAATCTCCCGTCGTTTCTCAAAAGCGTGGCAAGGCTTTGTCCTACCGCATAGGATATATCCTGCTCTCTGTAACCGTTGCCCTCTGCACCTGTGTTTGGTGGATTTGGGTTGTGTCCTTGGTCTATGTATATTTTTGTTGCCATAGCTATTTCTCCTCGGTCCGTTTTATTACTATGATATGCGCAAATTCCACGAAAGGTTAACACAATGAAAGAATTTAACAATATTGAGCATATTCTCAGCTACACCCGAAAGGCGGTTGAAGAATACGATATGATAGAAAACGGTGATAAAATCGCCGTTGGTGTATCGGGGGGCAAGGACTCCTTGACCCTTTTGTGCGCCCTTGCCAAGCTGAAGCGCATTTTACCAATCAAATATGAGCTTGTGGCAGTTACCATTAATATGGGTATGCCAAACAGCGATTTTTCAAAAATCGGTGAGCTTTGCCGCGAGCTTGAAATACCATACCACATAATTGATACTCAAATATATGAAATTATATTTAATGTAAGAAAAGAAAAAAATCCCTGCGCTCTTTGTGCAAGGATGAGGCGCGGTGCTTTGCACGATGCCATTAAGGAGCTTGGCTGTAACAAGCTTGCCCTCGGCCATCATTATGATGACGTAATCGAAACCTTTATGTTAAATCTTTTCTTCGAGGGTAGAATAGGTGCCTTCCGCCCTGTTACCTATCTTTCACGCAAAGATATTACCATGATAAGACCGTTGATTTATGCACAGGAGAAGTACATAAAAGCTTTTTCAAAGGGTGCGGAGCTACCTGTAACCGAGGTAACCTGCCCTGCCGACGGTAATACCGAAAGGGCGAAAATGAAGGACTATCTTGCTCAGTTTGACCGCGAGCATCGAGGACTTTACCACAGAATAATGGGAGCTATACAGCGTGGTGAGGTTGACGGCTTCCACCCTGACTTAATTGATGCCGAGGAAAAAAAGCGCAGAAAAGAAATGTATAAAAAAATGGAAGAAAACGAGTAGAGCATATTTGGCATTACGCTTCTGTATAGTGAAAATAAAAATCCACCAGCTTAGCTGGTGGTTTTGCATTTTCGGGCATAGCCCTAATACTACTGGCTACACACAAGTGTGTTTGAAAACGACCTGCCAGTCACGCAAGTTGTTATTTGCTACCCGTAAACGGGTCTCTTGGG
>JAZSGX010000055.1:0-2118 GCA_045532975.1 Eubacteriales bacterium
GACACAGTTTTGACAGGCTTCTAAATGTATCTTGACATCAAAGATAACTCCTACTCTAATGTTCCGTTCTACATTGACAATATTATGCTCGTTGAGGATTACACCATTGTAGAATAAATTCTAAAGCACTCGTGAAAGCGAGTGCCTTACTGTTTTTTCGCTACTGTTAAAATTTTTGGGAATTATTCATTGAAAAGGGTGTTGTTATGTGGTACAATGTAACAAAAGGTGGTGTTAACTATGAAATATAAAAATCCAATAATACCGGGGTTTAATCCTGACCCCAGCATTTGCCGTGTGGGAGATGACTTTTATCTTGTGACCTCTACATTTGAGTTTTTCCCCGGTGTGCCTATTTATCACAGTAAAAATCTTGTGAATTGGGAGCTTATTAACTATTGCTTAACTGATGATACCCAACTTCCTTTACAAGGTGCGGCAGCGTCAGGTGGCATATATGCGCCTACTATCAGATACCGCGACGGCGTCTTTTTTATGACTACCACTAACGTTTCAAACGGTGGAAATTTTATTGTACATACAAATGATGTTTACGGTAAATGGAGTGAGCCTGCCTATGTTGACCAGGGCGGAATTGACCCATCTCTTTTCTGGGATGATGACGGGGAGTGCTACTTTGTGTCAAACGGACTTGACGAGAATAACAGGGTGTCTATTTTCCTTTGTCAGCTTGACCCATTTACAGGCGAAAAGTATACGGAAACGACGCTCATTTCCTACGGCTGCGGTGGAAGATACCCGGAAGCACCCCACATTTACAAGAAAAATGGCTATTATTATCTTATGCTTGCTGAGGGTGGCACTGAATATGGTCATATGGAAACTATGCAACGCTCCAAGAATATTTACGGTCCATACGAGGCGTGTCCTCACAACCCAATTCTTTCTCACCGTGATGCCCCCGGTCCTATACAAGCTACGGGACATGCGGACATTGTGGAGGACCAAAACGGAAATTGGTGGCTTGTGTGCTTGGCAATAAGACCTATTAAGGGTATGCAGCTTCATCACATTGGACGGGAAAGCTTTTTGTCACCTGTTGCTTGGAACGAGGACGGTTGGCCTGTTGTTGGAAACAATGGCAGGATTGATTTTGAAATGGAGGGACCCTTGCCGGGACCTATACCTCAGCCTGTAAGCCACGATTTTTGCGATAGCTTTGATAAGGGCGCTTTGGATTTGAGGTGGAGCTTTGTCCGTAACCCCAAAAGAGAAAACTATATTTTGGAAAAGGGAAGCGTTATATTAAAGGGCGGAAAGGATGAGCTTTCCACACCCTTGGGACACCCCACAATGATAGCGGTACGCCAAACCGCATTTGATATTGAAGCTATTGCGGAGCTAAAGGGGGAAATACGCCACGGTCAGCGCTCAGGCATTTGCGCTTATTACAATAATGAATATCACTATGATATTTTTGTAACCAAGGGTCAAGACGGGTACACGGCTTGCTTGCGTAAGCGTGTGGCGGACATTGACGTTGTGGTGGCTGCTTGCCCTATTGACTACGATGGCTCTGTGAGGTTTAAAATTGTAGCAGACGACGAGTGGTATAAATTCTATTACGAAAAGGACGGAGAATTTGTTGAGCTTGGCAGAGGCAAAACCTCGTTGCTTGCCACAGAGGTAAACGGCAGAAGCTTTACGGGAACATTTATTGGCGCCTTTAGTGAGCAAGGCGACGTGGCTGTAACCAGCTTTGCGGTTAAGGAGCTTAACAAATAACTTGAAATTAAGCGGTAACGATATTGAGGAGGCAATACTAATGCAGGAAAACTACACGGTGTGCAACTGCAAGCAGGTGCGCTTTAATGACATTGCAGATGCGCTTGAAAATATGGAAAGCTTTGACGGTGTGATATCAGCCTTTAAAAATGTACAGGACGTAACGCATTGCTCTACGGGCTGTGGTGGCTGTTACCAAAAGGTGCTTGATATTATTTCGGAGCTGATGATGGGTAGCCACTCCCAACCCTAGTTGAACTCGATTTAGAGCGACAAATAAAACCATATACTGCACTAAAAAACCTTGCTGATTTCTTAATCACCTGCGATTTTTTAATTTGTCTATGTCCTTATTTGTTCGCTCGAAATTTG
>JAZSGX010000094.1:0-25817 GCA_045532975.1 Eubacteriales bacterium
TTTTAGGGGGTAGTGAAATGAGTGCAGAAGCCGTGAACTCGTACACGTAGGCGTACTTAGTACGGTAGAGTGCGAGGTCGCGGGTAAAAAACAGATACCAAAAAAAGAAGGGAACTTGCAAAATTTGTAAGTTCCCGACATTATTTATATCTAAAAGTAATAGTAAAATAAAGGTTTTAGTGCAAGGGGTATCTGTTTTTGGTCTGTGCTTATTGCAACACCCCCTTTTTTGCTATTCAAGATAGTTTTCGCGTAAATCGTTTATGTAAGCCTCGTCCAAGCCGAGCTGGTTTTTAAGGAAGGCGTCAATTCCGCCGTGGATGTTGTCGATTACGTCAAGGGCAGTATTAATGTAGGAAATATCAACTCCCGAAAGAGGCTCGATAGTGTCGATAATCTCTTGGGCAACGCCCTCTTTTTTGCCAAGCTCCTTGGCTTCGCTAATAACCGCCGCATAGCTTTCGTTTGTTAAAAGATAGTCTTTTATAATATCTTCGCGGCTAACTCCCAAGGCTGACAAGAAAATCAGTGTGCCGACCCCAACCCTGTCCTTGCCTGCTGAGCAATGGTACAAAACCGCGCCATCCTTGTTTTCTCTTAAAATGTCAAGAAAAGAACGATAGCCGTTTAAGCAGAACGGGTCGCTTACTAAAGGAATATATAATCTTGCAAGCCACTCTTTTCCGCCTCTGCCAAGCTCACAGGAAAAGTCCAAAAGTATTTCCGCCAAGGACGAAAATTTCTTCTTTGGTTTTTCCCTCGTTATACCCGTTGTCAAAGACTTCAAAATAGGGTTTTTCATCCACGTGGCGCCACATATTATCTTATCTGGTGCGCCCTTTATCTCGTCCTCGGTCCTGAAATCTATTATTTTTTCAAGTCCGTATTCATATAATTTTTTGCAGTCGTTCTCAGTTGCGGGAGAAAGATTATCACTTCTGATAATTCTGCCCATCTTGATTTTTCTTCCCTCATAACCGATAAGACCGCCTAAGTCACGGACGTTTGAAAGTCCTTCAAATTCTATTCTCATAAAAAATCCTTTTAAGTTATTTTATAAAATTATATCACAAAACATTGAAAAAGGCAATATTTTATGATATCATTACTACATATACTCATAATGGGGGTGTTTACAATGGATATAAAGAAAATTGCTACTCAAATGGCAAAATCATATGAAAATTCCGATATTACTATGCTTTCCTGCAATCAGTTGCCTGACAAGGGAGAGATTATTTCGATACTTGAGGACTTAAAGGCTCTGTTTTTTCCTGCTTATTTCGGTAAAGCCGATTGCTCCGCACCTACGGAGTTTGCAGAGCAGCTTTTGAGCTCCGTTTATTACCGCTTGAAAAAGCAAATTGAGCTTGCCCTGTCCTTCAATTCACAAGAAAATGTAAAGGAAAGAGCAGAAAAGATAACCGCTGATTTTGTTGAGGGCTTGCCCTCGGTGCATGAGCTTTTGATTAAGGACGTACACGCTACCTTTGAGGGAGACCCTGCGGCAAACAGCTTTGAGGAAATTATTTTTTCCTATCCCGGCTTTTACGCAATTATGGTTTACCGCGTTGCTCATCTTTTATACCAAAGCCGCGTACCGTTTATTCCAAGAATAATGAGCGAGTTTGCTCACGGTAAAACGGGTGTTGATATTAACCCTGGTGCGACTATTGGCGAATATTTCTTTATTGACCACGGTACGGGTATAGTTATTGGTGAAACAACCATTATCGGTAATCACGTTAAAATTTATCAAGGCGTTACCTTGGGTGCGTTGTCACCGAGAAAGGGTCAAAGCCTCTCCGGTGTTAAAAGGCATCCAACCGTTTGCGACGGAGCAACCATTTATTCGGGCGCGTCAATCCTTGGCGGTGAGACGGTTATTGGCAAGGATGCGGTTATTGGCGGTAACTCCTTTATTACAGAAAGTGTTAGCGATGGCGCGCGCGTCAGCGTAAAGAAGCCTGAGCATATTATAAAATAAGGTGAAAAAATGAAGTACAAAATTAAGACAACAACAACACAAACAGACTACAAGGGCAAGAGTATTTTTGACCGCGCCGCTGACGAGCTTATGATAGAGGAGTCATTTTCCGTTGCTGATGGGGACGATACTATCGAAACAAGCCTTTACGGTGAGCTTGACTCCGTTGGGGACATCTTCACTCTTTCTTATGAGGAAGAAACTGAGGGTATGGGTGGCGTTTATACCGAGGTTAAGTTTGACTCAAGAAAGCCTGAGCAAATTACAATCTCCCGCACAGGCGCTCTTGAAACCTATTTGTACTTTGAAAAGGGCAAGCGTCACGTTTGCGTGTACAACACAGGCATTATGCCCTTTGAAATTTGCATTTACGCAAAGGATATAGACAACAGGCTTTTAACAGACGGTTATTTGGAAATTGTTTATCTTATTGAAATCAAGGGTGCATGTGCCCAGAAAACTGTATTGAAAATGGAAATTGAAAGGCTATGACGGAAGCAGAGTTTAAGGATGAGCTCAAAAATCTTCACGGAGGATATTTGTTCTTTGGCGGTGAGGATTATTTAAAGTACACCTATTCTAAAGAGGTACAAAAGAATGTTCTTGACGGTACCTTCGACGATTTTAACCATATAATCATATACGCGGAGGAGTATTCGCCCTCCGCCCTTTCAAGCGCAATTTTCACACTTCCTATGATGGCGGAGAAAAAGCTGGTGGAAATTCGCGGTGTTGATTTTAACTCAATGAAAAAGGATGATGCTTCCGCTCTTGAGGACGTGCTTTCCACATTGGCAGATAATAGCCACACTGTTTTGCTAATCCGCGCTGATAACGATTATTTTAATCCGGGCAGATTACCAAAGGCACCCAGTGAAATATACAAAATGCTCTCAAAATATGTAACTCCTGTGCAATTTGAATTTCCGACTCCCGCAAGATTGCGCGGGTGGATTTCAAAGCACTTTAGCCGTGGTAAAATTGAATTTGACCCCACCCTGTGTGAGTATTTGGTAACTATGTGCGGTCACGATATGTGGGCATTATCCAAGGAAATAGAAAAGCTTTGCTCCTATGCGAAGCAAAACGGACTTGAAAAAATAGTAGCTAAGGATATCGATTATATTTGCTGTAAAACTATTGAATTTGATGATTTTCAGCTTACAAATGCTTTGCTTGACAGGAACAAGAGTCTTGTGTTTGAAACCCTGAGGAGACAAAAGAGCGCTCACGAGCCTGCTCAGGCAATACTTGGCTCTGTGATAAGGCTCTATACGGATATGCTTCTTGTTCAAAGACTCTATACAGGGGGGATGAACAAAGGGCAGATTGCATCAGCCCTTAACATTCACGAGTTTAAGGTTGGAAAATATTTGAGCGGAATTTCAGGTATTGGCGAAAAGAAGCTGAATCGTGCAGTGGAGCTTTGCAAGGAGGCGGACATTAAGTCAAAATCCTCGTCAAACGTCACCTCGTACATTGCGGTTGAACGCTTAGTCAGTGCCTTGTGCGCACTGCTTTGCAGATAGAGCTTAAAGACAGAATAGGGAAAAGGAGGCTTGATTATGAAAATAAAATACCCCATAATTGTTGAGGGAAAGTATGATAAAATCAAGCTTGACTCCTTGATAGATGCCACAATTATAACCACAGGTGGCTTTGAAATCTTTAATTCAAAGGAAAAAGCCCTGTTGATTAAGCGCCTTTGTGAAAAGGACAAAATTATACTTTTGACCGACTCTGACGGGGGCGGACACTTAATACGCTCCCACATAAAAACCATGCTTCCGCCCGACAAGGTAATTAACCTTTACATTCCAAGGGTAGAGGGCAAGGAAAAGAGGAAAAGAAGTGCCTCGAAGGAAGGCTTTTTGGGAGTTGAGGGTATAGATAAGGACACGCTTTTAAAGCTTTTGGAGCCTTTTTCCAATGAAGGTGAGAGTAAGGCAACAGGCGGTATAACCAAAGCAGACCTATATAGGTATGGGTTAAGCGGACGAGAGGACAGCGCGCAGGCAAGAGGGGTGTTTTTAGAAAGCATAGGCTTGCCGCCGAATATGTCGCCAAACGCTATGCTTAGTGCCTTGAACATTCTTTATTCAAAGGATGAGCTTGAGAAATTAATGGAAAAATAGAACAAAAAAATCGCACCCTGTGTGCGATTTTTTACATTTATTGGGGATTTTACTGTTGCGTAAAAGCGTTTTACAAAAACTTTTTAAGCTCCTTCATAAAGCTTTCTACGTCGTTAAAGTCGCGGTAAACGGAAACGAAGCGGATGTAAGCAACCGCATCGGCTTTAATAAGCTCACTCATTATCATTTCACCGATTTCAACAGAGGTAATTTCGCTACGCAAGGAGTTAAGCACGTTATTTTCAACGGCATTTGCTATAGCCACAGAGTCAACGGGGCGCTTTTGACAAGCCTTGATAATGCCAGCAAGGACCTTTTTCTTGTCGAAAAATTCACGACCGCCGTCTTTTTTTATTACCATTGGTAAAATCGTTTCTATTGTTTCGTAGGTGGTAAAGCGTGCTTGACAGCTTAAGCACTCCCTACGTCTTTTAATGCTTGAGCTTTCTTCCATAGGGCGTGAGTCAACAACCTTCAAGTCAACACAGCCGCAATGCGGACATTTCATAAATTGCACCTCCTGTGCCAAAATTCCAATGATGCATATACTGATACTACATCTTGTGCGAAATGCGAAAATTTCTCTACATATTGTAGCACAAACAGTTTGCAATTGCAACACCTTTTGTAAATATTAACAGTATTTAAATATCTTCTTGACAAACAGGCGCAAAAAGAGTATAATTCAAGCAAGAATAATCCATAAAGGAGAATTTTATGAAGACAGTATCTGAAATGTTTGGCTCAATGGTGTTTAACGACCAGGTTATGAAGGAGCGCTTGCCCGAAGAGGTGTATAACTCTATTCAAAATACCATTCAAAACGGTAAGCATCTTGATTTGTCTATTGCTAACGTAGTGGCTGCGGCTATGAAGGATTGGGCAATTGAAAAAGGGGCTACACATTATACCCACTGGTTCCAGCCTATGACGGGAATTACCGCCGAAAAGCACGATAGCTTTATTTCTCCTAAGGACAACTCCACTGTAATTATGGAGTTTAAGGGTAAGGAGCTTGTTCAGGGTGAGCCTGACGCTTCCTCTTTTCCATCAGGCGGCTTGCGCGCTACCTTTGAGGCAAGAGGCTATACTGCTTGGGACCCAACCTCTTACGCATTTATCAAGGGCAAGACCCTTTGTATTCCAACTGCATTCTGTTCATTTGGCGGAGAAGCACTTGACAAGAAAACCCCATTGCTTCGTTCAATGGAGGTTCTTGGTAAGGCGGCTATCAAAATCGTTCATCTCTTTGGCAACGAGGATGTTACTAAGGTTAAGACAACCGTTGGACCTGAGCAGGAATATTTCTTAATTGATAAGGACCTTTACTATAAGCGTCCCGACTTGGTTTACACAGGCAGAACGCTTTTCGGCGCTATGCCTCCAAAGGGACAGGAGCTTGATGACCATTACTTTGGCTCAATCCGTCCAAGAGTCAAGGCATATATGCTAGAGCTTGACGAGGAGCTTTGGAAGCTTGGTGTTTTTGCAAAGACCGAGCATAACGAGGTTGCGCCCTCTCAGCACGAGCTTGCTCCTATATTTACAACAACAAACTTGGCAACCGACCATAACCAGCTCACAATGGAGCTTATGCAAAGAGTTGCGAAGAAGCACGGATTTGTTTGCTTGCTCCACGAAAAGCCCTTTGCAGGCGTAAACGGTAGTGGTAAGCACAATAACTGGTCACTTTCAACAAATACAGGCGTTAATCTTTTGGAGCCGGGTGAAACTCCTTGCGAAAACGCGCAATTCCTTTTGTTCCTCTCTGCTGTTATTAAGGCGGTTGATGAATATCAAGATTTGCTCCGTATCTCCGTTGCAAGCGCAGGTAACGACCACCGTCTCGGCGCAAACGAAGCTCCTCCCGCCATTGTTTCTATGTTCTTGGGCGATGAGCTTAGCGCAGTTCTTGACGCTCTTGAAAAAGACGAAAAATATATGGGTAAGGAAAAGGAGCAGATGCGTGTCGGCGTACACGTTTTGCCTAAATTCCCTAAGGACACAACCGATAGAAACAGAACCTCACCCTTTGCATTTACAGGCAACAAATTTGAGTTCCGCATGCTTGGCTCAAGTGCTTCTATTGCCGATACTAACACCGTCATTAATACAGCAGTTACGCAGGTGCTTAACGAGTTTTACGAAATTCTCTCTGTCGCTCCTGACTTTAATGTGGCTTTGCACAATCTTATCAGAGAAACCATAAAGAAGCATAAGAGGATTTTGTTTAACGGTAACGGCTATGATGATAAGTGGACACAAGAGGCGGAAAAGAGAGGTCTTTCCAACCTTCGCTCAACCCCCGATGCTATCTCACACTTTTTGGACAAAAAGAACGTAGAGCTTTTTGTAAATAACAAGGTGTTCAGCGAAAAGGAGATGCACGCTCGCTTTGACATAATGCTGGAAAATTACACGAAGGTTATAAATATTGAAGCGTTGACAATGATAGATATGGCGAAAAAATCTATTATTCCCGCAGTGTCTAAGTACACCAAGGAGCTTGTAAAAACAGCTTCAATGAAACGCGATTTAGGTATCGAAGCAGGATATGAAACAAAGGTAGCGACAAAGCTCTCCGCCCTTAATACTGAGGCGTTTGAGATTACGGAAAGACTTGAAAACGAGGTGCGTACAGCCAACCTTGAAAAGGACGTAGAGAAAAATGCCCGTCTCCACGAGGAAAGGGTTCTTTCTACAATGAATGCGCTCCGTATGGTAGTTGATGAAATGGAAACTATGACCTCCAAGGATTATTGGCCAATGCCAAATTATAGCGAGTTGCTTTTTAGAGTTAAATAAAAGTTTACAAAATTAACAGGTTGTTCACGGAACAGCCTGTTTTTTTAACGAAATATACACAAAAAAACTTGAAAATTTTGTCTTTTTCAACAAAATACAACTCTTGAGAATGGAATTGTGTAGGTTGCTATTGATTTTATTATAATTATATGTTATTATATATTGTAAACATTTGTGGATTTTCCTCAAATGCAAACATTTTGTTGATAGAGAAGGACGGAAAATATGAAGAAATCAGAAAAAAGAATTGTTTTGCCAACTCCAACTATGCACGGAGAGGAAATGATGTTTGTACAGGAGGCATTCGAAAAGAATTGGATTGCACCCCTTGGCTTTAACTGCGATAATTTTGAAAAGGAAATGGATGAATACCTTAACCAAGGTATTGATACCCCATACTACACATTAGCACTTAGCTCAGGCACAGCAGCGCTTCACTTGGCGATGAAGTTGGCGGGTGTTAAAAGAGGGGACAGAGTTTTTTGCTCCGATATGACCTTTGCGGCAACGGTTAATCCTGTTTCATACGAGGGTGGCGTGCAGGTGTTTATTGACTCTGAGCCTGACTCTTGGAATATGGACCCGGTAGCTCTTGAAAAGGCGTTCCAAAAGTATCCCGATACTAAATTTGTAGCCCTTGCGCATTTATATGGTACACCAAGCAAAATGGACGAGATAATGGCGATTTGCGAAAAATACGGCGCTACCTTGATTGAGGATGCGGCTGAATCCTTGTCAGCTACATATAAGGGCAGACAAACAGGTACTTTTGGCAAGTACAATGCCATTAGCTTCAACGGTAACAAAATTATCACAACCTCTGGTGGCGGTATGCTTATAACCGCAAGCGCAGAGGCAAGGAAAAAGGCATTTTTCTGGGCGACTCAGTCAAGAGAGCCATTCCCCTGGTATCAGCACGAGGAGATAGGCTATAACTACCGTATGTCTAACGTTGTTGCTGGTATAGGCAGAGGTCAGCTTATACATCTTGACGAGCATAGAGCAAAGAAGGAAGCTATTTACAGAAGATATGCAGAAGGGCTAAAGGATGCCCCTGTTAAGATGAATCCGTATCTTGAGGATACAATGCCAAACTTCTGGCTTTCATGTATGACTATCAATGAGGGAGTAGATATGAGCCCCCTTGAACTTGCGGACAAGCTTAACGAGGCAAATATCGAAACAAGACCTATTTGGAAGCCAATGCATATGCAGCCTGTATTTAAGGGTCACGATTTTATCAGCGCTTATGATAAGCCTGTTGATGAGGATATTTTTGCAAGAGGGCTTTGCTTACCGTCCGACATAAAAATGACCGAGGAAGAGCAGGATTTTGTAATTGAAGCAATAAAGGAGTGTCTTTGCAAATAATGGAATTTTTACATACTTTAGTGAATAACTGGTGGGGCATACTTATAATTTGCGTAGTGTCCTTGATAGCTTGGGTTGCTTTGTCAGCTCTTTTATACAGACAATTTTTCAAGCGCTTTTATGACATAGTGTTAAGCGGTATGGCTATATTGCTTTTATCCCCAATTCTTTTAATATTGATAATTTTAGGCGCGATTAAAATGAAGGGTAATCCCTTCTTCACTCAACAGCGTCCCGGCAAAAACGGAAAGGTATTTAAGCTTATTAAATTCCGTACAATGACAAATGCAAAGGATGAAAATGGAAATCTGCTTCCCGATAAGGACAGAATTACCAAGTACGGCAAGCTTTTGCGTTCAACCTCTCTTGATGAGCTTCCTGAGCTTATCAATATCTTTATTGGCAATATGTCAATTGTTGGACCAAGACCGTTGCTTGTTAAATATTTGCCATATTACACAGAAGAGGAAAAGCACCGTCACGACGTGCGTCCCGGTCTTACAGGCTTAGCACAGGTAAACGGAAGAAACTTGGTAAATTGGGATGAACGATTGGCTTACGACATAAAATACGTTTCTACCGTTTCTCTTTGGAACGACATTAAAATTATTTTCACTACCGCTTTAAAGGTACTAAAGAGGTCAGATATTGAGCTTGGCAAAAGATTCAAGGAGGGCTCTTTCATTGAACAGCGCGAGGCAAGAATGGCAAGTGCCACTGAGGAAAAGGTGCTAACAGAGGTAAAATAGTAAAAAGCGACTAAATATATTTTGACGGAGGAGTATGGCAGTGGGAATTACATTAATGTACATAACAAATAATCCGCAGCTAGCAGAAATTGCCCAAGAGGCAGGCGTGGACAGAATATGGATTGACCTTGAATATAAGGGCAAGGAAGAGCGCCAGGCGGGAATGAATACTGTAAAATCTAAGCATACCATTGAGGACATAAAGGCAGTAAGACCCGTTGTTACCACTTCAAAGCTAATGGTAAGGGTTAACCCCTTGGACGACGAATCCGAGGATGAGATTAATAAGGTCGTAGAGGCGGGTGCAGATTATATAATGCTCCCGATGTTCAAGACCAAAAAAGAGGTTGAACGCTTCATTTCTTTGGTGGGTGGCAGAGCAAAAACAATGCTTCTTTTGGAAACCAAGGAGGCAGAGGAATGCCTTGAGGAATATGTTGATGTTCCAGGTATTGATGAGATACATATTGGACTTAACGACTTGCACCTTGCACATAAAAAGGATTTTATGTTTGAGCTTTTGTGCGATGGAACGGTTGACAAAATAACTGCTGTTTTGAGGGAAAGGAAAATTCGCTTTGGCTTTGGCGGCTTTGCAAGAATTGGCTACGGCATTTTGCCAGCGGAAAACATTTTAACCCACCATTATGCACTTGGCTCTGAAATGGCAATTTTGTCAAGAGGATTTTGCGACGCTAACGTGGCAGAGGACCCAAGCCTTGTTAAAGAAATATTCATTGAGGGTGTTACCAACATAAGGCTTAAGGAAAAGGAAATAAGAGCTTACACTCAAAAGGATTTTGAGGAAAATTTTGAAACGGTAAAGGAAAAGGTTGCTCAGATAGCAGAGAACATTAGGAGTAAAAAATAATGAAAAAGATATGTATCGTAACAACGGTTTCGGGAACACTTAAATCCTTCGTAGTTCCAACTGCGGAGCATCTTTATAAGGAGTGCGGCTACGACATCACCTTGATTTGTGACAACGACGAGGAATTTGCGGCTTCCTTGCCGGAATATATTCATTACATACCGGTACCAATGAAGAGAGGCGTGAGTATATCAGGCTTTAAGGCTGTTAAAAAATTCCGTAAGATTTTTAGAGAGCAGAAATTTGATTTAGTTCAATATTCTACTCCTAACGCTTCCTTGTATGCGAGCATTGCGGCAAAAAAGGAAAAGGTGCCTGTGAGAGTGTATGCGCAGTGGGGTATTCGATACGTTGGTCTTTCCGGTATGTCAAGAAAGATATTTAAGTACCTTGAAAAGAAGGCTTGTAAAAACTCAACGCATATTCGTGCAGTAAGTCCTATGAATATGGAGTTTGCAATCAAAGAAGGGTTGTATCCAAAGGATAAGGCAAAGGTTATCGGCAATGGTGGTACTATTGGCGTAGATATGTCGCTTTTCGATATAAGTAAGCGTGAGGAGTACAAGGCTGCTATTAGAGCTGAGTACGGTATAGGCGAGAATGATTTTCTTTTCGGCTTTGTTGGTAGAATTTCTGCTGATAAGGGAAGCCGTGAGCTTTTGAAGGCGTTTAAGGAAGTTGCAGAAAAATATGAAAACGCCAAGCTTATGATGGTCGGAAGAAATGAAAGCAAGAGCGAGGAGTTGAACGAGCTTATTTCTTGGGCGGAGAAAAGCGACAACGTAATATTTACAGGCAGAGTTGAAAAATCAAAGGTGAAGGAATTCTACTGTGCCTTTGATATGCTTGTACATCCAACCTACAGAGAGGGCTTTGGTATGGTTATTCAGGAAGCGGGCGCACTTGCCTTGCCTGTTATAACTACGAAAATACCCGGTGCCTCCGAGGTTATGGTGGATAATGAATCCTGCGTTTTGGTAAAGCCCAAGGATTATTCGGAGCTTGCTTCCGTTATGAAGGATTTGCTTGAAAATCCAAACAGAGCTGCGGAAATAGGTAACGCGGCGTACAAGAGAACCTGCCAGCTTTACGAGCGCTCTATCATGCTTGAAAATCAGAGAATTGAATATGAAAGACTTCTCAAAAAAGAAAGTGATTTTGAAAGAATAGTGCTTACAAACAAGTCACTCTCGACTTATGATTTTCCTGCAGATACCGTAGTTAAAACTGTTACAAGCGATCAACTTGAGAATTTTAATAACAACCAAAAGGTTGTGGCAATATGTGGCTCAAGAGCAATGGCGATAAAATGCGAAAAAATGAATTTCCCTTCACTAAAGCTTTTCCAATTGAATAGTGCGGGATTTGATGGCGTGCCTTGTGCTGAGTATAGAAAAAAAGGCGTTATGGTTGCAAATGCAGGTACTGTTTATAGCGCACCTATCGCTGAAACGGTAGTTTTTGGAATTTTGCAAATGGCAAAAAAGATTCGTAAAAATCCTAACAAACGTAGATTTAAGCTTAGAAGGGGATATTCTACGATAACAGAGCTTAGCGGAAAATCCGTTCTTATCATGGGTGCTGGTAATATTGGTACAGCAGTTGCGGACAGACTTTGCGGATTTGGAGTAACTATAGATGGTTATGACCCATATTGCAAGGAAAAGCCTCAGTATTCTAAAATATTGAGAAATAGAGAAGAGCTAAAACGCGAGCTTTGTAAATATGATTACATAGTTTCCACACTTCCTGACAATAAGGAAACGAGAGGCTTTATAAATAAAGAGTTGTTCAAAGCAATGAAGAAAACGGCGGTTATTGTCAACGTAGGCAGAAAAGCTGTGTTCAATAACGAGGATTTTTACCGTGCTTTGAAGACAAGGACTATAGGTGGTGCGGTGCTTGATATGTTTGAAAAGCTACCAAACCCATTTACCAACAAATTCAGAAGATGTAGAAACGTTATAGTTTTACCCGGTGTTTCCGCAATTTCTAAGGAAGTTAATGGTAGATTGTGTGAGCATATGTATGGAAATTTAAACGCGCTACTTGATGGCAAAGAGGTTTCAAACGTAATTAATTGAATCTGTAATTAAACATTGTGATTGAGGTAAAGATGAAAAGGGTTTTAGTATGCAGCGTAATGTGTTGGAATAAGAATACGGGTTCTGACACATTTTCCACTCTTATGCAAGGCTATGAGGTGGACAACATAGCAAATATCTATATTCGAGAGGGATACCCTGATAGTGATGTTTGCAGAAATTATTATGAAATTTCAGAAAACGCAGTAATCAAAAGCGTGTTGAAGAGAAAAACAAAAACAGGTAAGCGTATTGAAACTGATGGTGTTGCTAATGATGACGAAGAAAACGCTTTGGCTACATCAGAGCGTTATAAAAAGCATCAAAAGAACAGAAGCTACTTTAAACTGTTTGCTCGAGAAATCCTGTGGAAGCTTGGTAAATGGAAAACTAAGGAGCTTGATGCGTTTTTAGAGGAATTTAAGCCTGACGTGGTTTTCTTTGCGATGGAGGGATATATTCATTTTGCGAGAATGAACAGGTATATTCTCAAAAAGACGGGAGCTAAGGGCATAGGATATTTTTGGGATGACAATTTTTCTTACAAAAAATCGAAAAAGCTTGGATATAAGCTGCTGAGATTTTTCCAAAGAAGAAGCTTGAAGAAGTTAGCAAAGCGTTGCACCGACTTTTTTGCAATTTCCCCAAAAACCAAAAGAGAGGCGGACGAAACCTTCGGTATCAACTGCGAGGTTTTGACAAAGCCCATAGATTTTGAAAACAAGCCTTTTGAGGAAACAATCTTGTCAACACCGTTGAGGATGGTTTATACAGGAAAGCTGATAATAGGCAGATATGATACGGTTGAGCTTATAGGAAAGGCTCTTGACGAGATAAATAAGGACGAGGTTAAGATAGAGCTTGACGTTTATACTATGACAGAGATAGAGGACACAAGCAGGCTTAGCAAATACGTTCACTTAAAGGGAGCAGTGCCGCAAACAGAGGTTGCGCAAATTCAAAAAAATGCAGACGTTCTTTTGTTTGCTGAGGCAACAGAGGGAGAGCATAGCCAAGCTGCGCGTCTTTCTTTTTCTACAAAGATAACTGACTACTTAGGTAGTGGCAAATGTATTTTTGCCGTTGGAAATAAGGACGTTGCTCCAATGGAATACTTAAAGGAAGAGGATGGAGCTATTACCGCATATGACTACGAAACGGTTTTGGCTTCCCTTAATGATATTGCAAACAACCCTGAGCTTGTAAAGGAATATGCGAAAAAGGCATATGACTTAGGCAAGAGAAATCATGATAAGAAAATAATACAGGAGAGATTATTCAGCAAATTTCAGGAGGAAAAATGAAGGTCTTACAAATTAACGCAACTTATGGTGGCAGCACAGGAAAAATTATGTGTGAGCTTGCAGAGGTGCTTAATCAAAATGGGCATCAGTGCTTTTTTGCAACGCCCTTTTCTACGAACAAGTATGATGTATCAAGTACATATACCATAGGTGGCGCATTTGACCATAGGCTTCATGCTTTTTTGAGCAGAGCTATGGGTAAGCAAGGATATTTTTCCAAAAGAGCCACAAAGGGCTTACTTAATTGGATAGATAAAATCTCTCCGGACGTTATTATCACCCACAACCTTCATAGCAATTATATTAATATAAATCTGCTGTTTGATTACATCGCTAAAAAGAGAATAAAAACATTGGCTGTAATGCACGATTGCTGGCTGTTTACAGGAAAGTGCTTTCACTTTTTGTATAGCGGATGCGAAAAATGGAGAAATGGGTGCGGAGGCTGTCCTCAGCTAAAGCTTGAGCAGCCAAGCTTGTTCTTTGACAAAACAGCAAGAGTTTTGGCTGACAAGCAAGAATATATAGGAAACAACGACAATGTGCAAATAATAGCTGTTTCTGAGTGGTTGGCTGACCTTAGCCGTCAATCAATTTTGAAAGACAGACCAACGTCTGTAATAAGAAACGGTATTGATTTGGACACGTTTAAATATTATTCCTCTGCAAGGGAAGAGCTTGGAATAGATAGTGACAGGTTCGTTATTCTTGGCATGGGAAATAAATGGTTAGCTCCATACAATAGGGAGCTTCTTACAAAGGTAATTAGCACCTTAAAGGATGACGAGCAATTAATAATTGTTGGCTGTAGCAATGAGAAGATTTGCGAAAGCAACGATAAGGTGAAGTATGTTGGCAAGCTTAACCACAGTGAGCTTGTGAAATACTACTCAGCAGCTGACGTTTTTGTTAACGCAACTAAGGCGGACTCATTACCTACTGTTAATATGGAGTCAGTAGCCTGTGGAACGCCCGTGGTGACTTATGCATCAGGAGGAAGCCCTGAGCTTGTTAGTGAGGGGAAAACTGGATATATTGTGAAGTTCGGTGACATTGACGGCATAATAGAAGCTATAGGTGCTGTCAAGAGAGACACTCGGACATTTTATCACGACTCATGCGTAGAATACGCAAAAGAGGAATTTGATAAGAAAAATAACTTTTTGAAATATTTATCTCAACTTGGTTAGTTAATGATAAAGGTAGAAGGAGAAACAAATGGCAATATTTGTTGGAGCCTATGTTTTGATAGTTCTTGTCAGAATGTGGGAAGAGCTTTTAAAAAGCAAAAATAGCAGAAAAATACAGTGCATTTTTATGGGTATTGTGTATTTTCTGATAGCTGCCCTAAGAGGACGATGTGTAGGCGCAGATACTGATATTTATGTAAGAGCATTTGAAAGAATAAGTCGCTTAGATTTAGCTACTGCCTATGACCAAGCTGACAAAGACCCTGTGTTCTATGCTTTTTTAAACATAATGTCAAAGATAACGGAAAGCTATACGGTACTATTTATTGTAATAGCACTGTTTTTTACAGTTACCGTAACCAGATTTATATACAAGTATTCAAAGGATCCTACCCTTTCTTGGATTATTGCTTTGGCGCTTAGCTTGTATCAATTTACGCTAACGGCAATGAGACAGACTATTGCTATATCCTTTGTATTGATAGCTTTTTCTTGCCTTTTTGAGAAAAAGTGGTTCAAGGGAGTTATTGCGGTTTTGCTCGGCTCTCTTTTCCATTCATCAGCGATAGCGGTGCTTGCGGTATTCATTGTTTATAAGATAAGATTGAATAAAATAATGCTCTGGTGCAGTGTAGCGTTTCTTGGAGTGTCATTCTTGCTTAGAAATCAAATAGCATCGTTGATTTTGAACGTATTCCAAGGCGATTCTTTAGATTATGGTATTTCCGAGGAGCAATCGGGACTTACGATGCTTTTGGTTATTTTTGTCCTCTATGTTTTTGCGGTGCTTTTTGTTGATACAAAGGTTTTGGAAAGCTCTGAGATTGTACAAAAGATGTTTATGCTTGCCTTTATAGCAATGTTCTTTGAAACCCTCGTTCCGGCACAGCCTATATTCTTCCGCTTTGCTTTCTATTTCTTGTACGGCTTGATCGTATTGATTCCTGAGGTTATTATGACGGGACGCTCCAATCAAGACCAGATAATTTTATATTTGGCAATAGCAGGCGTTCTTTCGGTACAGTATTTTGCATTTACAATCAGTTCATCACATATTCTTCCATACTATACCTTCTGGCAACCCCGTCCAATATAATGAAGAGAGGCTAAAATGAGCAACGAATTAGTGAGTGTTATAGTTCCTGTTTACAATGTTGAAAAGCATATTTCAAAATGTGTTGACAGCATTGTTAATCAAAGCTATAAAAATTTAGAGATAATTTTATTGAACGATGGTTCTCCTGATAATAGCATATCTGTTTTGAATGAATATGCGCAAAAGGATAGCCGAATTATCGTTGTTGATAAGGAAAATGAGGGTGTTGCCAAAACTCGAAACAAAGGTATTGAATTAGCAACAGGAAAATACCTTGTCTTCTCCGATAGTGACGATATGTATGACGTTGAGTTCGTTGAGAAAGCGGTTTTTGAGTTGGAAAAGGGGCACAGCCAGTATATTTCAGGTGCGTTTGAGACCTTTAATGAAAACGGCAGACTGACTAAGGTTGATTATCTTAGCGCATTTGGCACTGAGCTTGATATTAACGATTATTTGGATGTAATGGCAAAGTACCAGGCAGGTGCGTATTGGGGCGCTAACTGGGGAAAAATGTTTATTTCCTCTATTGTCAATGATAACAATATTCGTTACGAAAGTGACGTTAAGTTTGCCGAGGATTTTAGATTTAATTTGGAATATCTAAAATATGTAAAACACGTTTCGCTAATTCATGAGCCTGTGTACTATTACCGTGTGGATACTCAAAATTCGCTTTCAAAGGGAAACGTGGACCTTTTGAGATATTGGAAAGAATACAGAGAATTGGCATATCGCTATAAGGAGCTTTATTCCTTGACAGGCGCATATGAGAGAAATGAGAGCAAAATAGGCAAGATAGTTTTAAATGCTGCAAATGACCTTTTGAGAAAGGCGCTGAAAAGCAAAAATGCGCCAAGAGTCCTGTTTGACGAAATGGTGAAAACTGCAGATATAGAGCTTAAAAAGGAAGACTTGAAAAAAATGAAGCTTGAGCACAGAATGTGTTATAAAGCTTTGATGAGAAAAAAGCCGTTTTGGCTATTTAGGCTTTTATCCGCTTACAATATGTTAAGCAGACATAAATAGGGGGAAACAATGTACAAAAAGCTTTTAAACAAGTGCGTAAACAATGAAATAAAATGGGTGCTTTTTGATTTTTTTGGCACGCTTGTTTTTAGGTCCTGCTCCGACAAGGAAATAAAAGCAAAATGGGGTAATACCCTTTCCCGTGAGTTAAAATACAGTATCAGCGGAGAAGAGCTGACCCGTTTAAGACTTGCCAGCGAGACTATGCTTGCAAGGGAGTCCAAAAGCGGTGAAATTCGCTTTAAGGACGTATGCGGAGAGGTTTATAGAAGGGCTTGCTTATTACATAAGAACACCATTGATTTGAGCAAGGATGAGTTTTATGGCTTGGCATACCGAATTGAGTGTGATTCTGAGAAAAATGCTCAAACGCTAAGGCCTGGCATAGAGGACATTTTGGCTCAGCTTGTTAACATGGGCAAAAAAATAGCGGTGGTTTCTGACTTTTATTTAGACGAGCCTGCTATTAGAGGCTTTTTGGATGATAAGGGTATTGGCAAATATATGAGCCACGTGTTCATTTCCGCAGATGAGGATTGCAGTAAGGCACGTGTCAAGCTGTATAATAGAGTTTTGGAAAAGATAGAAGCAAAGCCTAGCGAGTGTGTGATGGTGGGAGATACTAAGCGCTCCGATATTGAAAACGCTAAAAAGTCAGGCATTGATGCTTGCTATCTTGAATCAATTCCACAGTATGAGACTGAAAAAATAGAGAAAGAGTTGAAAAGCATATATAAGGACGAGTATAAGGGTCAAAACCGTTACTCCAACTATTGCTTTTCCTTGTATTTAGCAACCGAAAGACTATATAAGGAAGCGGTTTCGCGTGATATAAAGAAGCTTTATTTCCTCTCCCGAGAGGGCGAGTTTATGAAAAAGCTGTTTGACATTTACTCCAAAAATCGCGGCGGAAATATAGAAAGTGCGTACTTGTACGTATCAAGAAAATCCACATTCCCATCAACCCTTTTGCCTCTTGAAGAAGAACGCTTTGATGGAATAAAAAAGTTTTCCAATATGAGCGTTAGAACCTTCCTTACCAATTTAGGCTTTGAGGAAGAGGCCATTGAGGAAATAGCTACGCTTACCTTTGTAACACTTGACGAGGAAATTAAGGAATTTTTCAAGTCTCAGGTATTTAATAGCTTGTTAACGGATGTGCTTTTCAAAAGGCTTTATGATGAAAATCTTCAAAAGCATAAATCCCTGTTTTATAGGTATCTTGATGAGCAGGGCGTTTATGACCAGGACGTATTTGCAATTGTAGACGTTGGTTGGAAAGCGACTATGCAGGACAACCTTAGAAAAATAACTGGTAAAAAATGCGTAGGCTTTTATGTAGGAATTGACGCAGGTGCGAGAAGCTGCACGGAAAGTGAAAAGGTTGGTCTTTTGTTTTCTCGCGATATACTGCCAACGGACAACATTGATGTTTGGAGCTTTGACAAGGTATTTTTCGAAAGAATATTGTGGGCAACGCATCCATCAACCGATTCCTATGCTGAAAAAGATGGTAAAATAGCTCCTGTTTTCAAGGAATATAGCTATGAAGCAAAAAGTACAGAATTGCTTTTACCCTTGCAACCGTTGATAGAGAAAAAATTTGTTGAAATAGACAGAGTGCTTTATGGCTCTTGCTGTGATGCAGAGGCTTTATATACTAAATTTTTGAAGTATCATTTAGGTGCGATGCTAAAGGTTAACCGCGCACAGCTAAAGCTTCAAAGAATAACCTATGCAAATCAAGCACAAAATTTTGGCACACTTAATTCCAGCCAAAAGGATTTTAATAATACGTTTTCAAAAAAGAAAATTGTTGCAAAGTTTTTGAAGCGCTTGGGCGTTTTGAAAAACACAGAGCTTATCGTGAGAATACTTCTAAATAATAAGATGTATTTCCTAAGCTCAGTTTTATATAAGATGAAATATCGTTCGCTTAAGAGACAGATAAAGAAAAAATAAGGAGAATCAATATGAGGATTGCCATAGCAACTCTTGCTTATTTGCCGTTGCCACCAACAAAAGGCGGCGCAGTAGAAACCTTGCTTGAGTGTATTTCGGTTGAAAATGAGAAATACGGTGACTTGGAAATAGATGTTTTTAGTATTTATGATGACTCTGTAAAGGGTGTTCCCGGTAAGAAAAAAACCGAGTATCATTATATTAACCGCAAGAAAATAAGTAAGTGGTCTTGTAGTAATGTTTTGAATAAGGTATTCAAAACGTACAAATTTATAAACGTAAATCTAAAAGAGTATGTTAGGCAAATAAATAATGGCGAATATGATTATGTGATAGCAACTAGTATATTTAAAGAGGTATCAGTTGTCGCTCAAAAAATTAAAGCTCCTTTTATTTGGTATTTACATGCAGACGCATTGTCTGTGCTACAGGAAAAATACGTAAAGGAAATAGCAGAAAATTGCAGAGCAATTTTGACCGTTTCGGATTTTGTATCCAATAGAATAAGGGAAATAGGAATAAAATGTCCTGTTTTGACTATAATGAATTGCTCTGGTATTGAGCCTGTTGCAAAAGAGGATGAAGAGAAAATAACGGCTGATTTTCGCAAAAAATACGGTATTGATTCAGATGACACGGTGTTTTGCTTTGTGGGTAGAATAGTACCAATAAAAGGCATTTATGAGCTTGTTGAGGCATTTAACAAGGTGGAATTCAGTAAGAAGAAATTACTAATTGTTGGAAGTCCATCGAATAATGCGGAAAAGGAATATTTTAGCAAGGTCAAATCCATAAGTGGAGAAAATGTTGTTTTTACAGGATACATAAACAATAAAGAGCTTGACCGTGTATACTGTGGTATTGATGTTGCAGTTGTTCCATCAACCTGTAATGAGGCTGCTGGACTGTCGGTTATCGAGCCTCAGCTTTGCGGAAGAAGAGTAATCGCCTCAAATATGGGTGGCATTCCGGAATACTGCATAGACAACGTGCTTGTAGAGTGTAATGAGAATTTTGTAGATAACTTGAAGGACGCAATGGAGGATTTTTGCAAGAATAAGCAGACGTATATAGCTTCAGCAAAAAGAATTAATATGTTCAATCAAGAGCAGTACTATAAGGATTTCGTTCACTCCTTGAATAAAATTAAAGAACTATAAGAAACGGAGAGTTATGTCAAGAACAGGTAATACAATTAAAAATACTTATGTTGGTATCATAGCTCAAGTCGTGACTATAATACTTAACTTTGTAAACCGAACCATTTTCATAAAATTTTTAGGCGTTGAATATTTGGGAATGGGCGGCCTATTCTCAAACGTTTTGTCAATGCTTTCGTTGGCAGAGCTTGGAATTGGTGTGGCAATGGTTTACAATTTATATAAGCCCTTGGCCGAAAATGATGAGCAAAGCATAAAGGCTTATATGAATTTCTACAAGCTGGCGTATAGAATAATAGCTGCTATTATTTTGGTGGCAGGCTTGGCTCTTATACCGCTTTTGCCTGTAATAATTAAGGACAAGCCTGACGTTGATTATTTTGAACTTGCATATGTCCTTTTCCTTTTAAACACAGTTGCGTCATATTTGTTCTCTTACAAAAGGTCGATTTTTTCTGCCGACCAAAAAGAAAGAGTCAATACTATTAATAGGACAATCTTTTCTATAATTTTATGTGTTGCGCACTTAGCAGTTTTAGTTGCGTTTAAGAGTTACATCATATACTTAATAGTAACCATAGCTGTAACTGTTCTTTCCAATATAAGAGTTTCGTATCTTTGCGATAAAAAATATCCTTTTTTGAAAAGGAACAAGGAACGCTTAGGAAAGACGGAAAAACGTGGACTTATGAAACACGTTTTTGCTCAAATGTCTCACAAATTCGGTGGAGTTGTAGTAAATGGTACGGATAATATTTTAACAACATCATTTGTTACAGGTGGATTAGCTCTCGTTGGTAAATATTCAAACTATACATTGTTTACAGGCACACTAAATACTTTGATAAATATGGTATTTAATGCGGTGCTTCCAAGTGTAGGTAACCTAAATGTTAATGCAGACCGAGAAAAGCTTGAGAAAACCTATAATAAGATTTTGTTCATAAATGCAAGTCTTATGATGATAATTTCCTGCTGCTTACTTGTCCTTGCTGATGATTTTGTAACCGTTTGGCTTGGCAAAGAGTTTGTTTTGAGTAAATACGTTGTACTTATAATAGTTATAAACTTCTTTGTATCAGGTATGCGTCATGCCACAACGGTCTTTATAAATGCACTTGGCTTGTATACGAAAAACAAGTATAAGCCCTGGGCAGAGGCGGCAATAAATCTCGGTGCATCCTTGATACTTATACAGTACATGGGCTTTTTCGGTGTTTTGCTTGGTACAACCATAAGCACTATTCTTACAAGCTTTTGGGTCGACCCGTACGTTTTATACAAGCACGGCTTTAAAAAGTCTGTATGGGGTTATTTCTTGAAGTATACGTTATACACTGGCGTGTTCGTTGGAATGTGCGCGGCTGCATATTTCGGAACGTCATTTATTGATGTAGAAAATATATTTATGTGGATAGTTAAGGCTATTCTTGTAGGAATAATTTGTTGTGCTGTTGCATTTGTACTGTTCTTCAAAACAGAAGAATTTAAAACCCTGTTTAATATGGTCAAGAGCTTTGCACAAAGGATTTTTGGAAAGATTAAAAGAATGGGAGAAATAAAGATGATCAACCCCAATAATAGTGTTTGCGAAATCAAACCGAAGAGAAATTACGGCATAGACCTGTTGAGATTAGTATCTATGCTTATGGTCGTGATGCTTCATGTGTTGTATCAAGGCGGCATATTGACGTCGGTAGATGACCTAACATTTAAGGGAGAGCTTTTGTGGTTCTTGGAAATTCTATGCTATTGCGCTGTAAACTGCTTTGCGGTTATTTCGGGATATGTTGGATTGTTTTCACGAAACAAAAAATCCGGACTCATTAATACGTGGATACAGGTTATATTTTACAGTGTAGGAATAAAGCTTATAGAAACAGTAGTGTTATTGGCTATGGGCAAGAGCATTGCCATAAAGAGCATATTCACTGCGTTCTTCCCACTTATATTCGATACAAACTGGTACTTTACAGCATACTTCTGCTTATTCTTCTTCGTACCGTTCTATAATCACATAATTAACACAATGGAGCGTAAGCAGGTAAAAGGCTTGATAGCGGTAATGATAGCGCTGTTTTCCATAGTAGGAACAATAAAGCCTAATAAAACATGGGGTGTGGAGCTTGGATACTCGTTTGTTTGGTTGTCTGTTATGTACATTATTGGCGCATATATAGCAAAATATAAGCCATTTGAAAAGGTTTCAAAGGCAAAGAGTCTTTTGTTCTTTTTGGGTAGCATAGGACTAACTATGATATCAAGAGTGGCATTGTTATTTATTACGCTCAAGATAAATGGTGTGTCATCCTTAGGATTGTATTTTGTTACATATACATCACCACTTATGGTTATTGCCGCTGTAAGCTTGTTGAACTTGTTTAGTAAGCTGGAAATTGGTGGCGTTTGGAAAAAGACAATTGCTTTCTTTGCCCCAACGGCATTTGGTGTTTATATAATTCACACCAATCCGGTTGTTTTTGATAAGCTGCTTCTTAATAGGTTCGACTTTATCACGCAGTATAATGTGTTTGTTGTTCTCGCATTTGCAATAGGCGCTTGTATAGCAATTTTCTTAGCTTGCGCTCTCGTTGATAAAGCAAGAATATATTTGTTTAAGCTATTGAAAATAGACAAGCTAAGCTGTTGGATTGAAGGCGTCTGCACGAATATAATAAATAAATTTATTTAGAAATATAAAAAGGAGTAGCCATGAATGTTAGGGATTTGCTAATAGCTCTTTTGCGCAATGCCATTAAAGGCGAGGCGATTAACAGAGATGCAATAGAAAAATTCTTGAATGATGGAAAATTGGCTACTCTTTTTAAGGTGGCAAAGAAGCACGATGTTGCCCATCTTGTATGCTTTGCGTTGGAGCAGAATGGATTTAATTTTGACGGTGAGACTTGGAAGAGCTTTGTAGCTGAAAAGAAGCAGGCTAAGCTCAGATACGAGATGATAAGGGCGGATATTGATGAGATTTTCGCGTGCTTTGAAGAAGAGGGCATAGACTATATACCCTTGAAGGGCGCAATTATCCGTGAGCATTATCCCGAACCTTGGATGAGGACAAGCTGTGATATTGATATTCTTGTCCGTGAAAAGGAGCTTGACAGGGCGGTTAAAGCTTTAGTGGAAGGGCATCAATATAAAACTGACGGCAAAAAAACATACCACGATATTTCGCTTTTTTCTCCCTTTGGTATGCACCTGGAGCTTCATCATAATATAAAGGAAAGCGAGCCTAAATACGATGCGTTGCTTTCGCAGGTGTGGGACTATTCTTACAAGGCTGACGGTGGCGAGCATAAATATGTGCAATCAAATGAATTTTTAATGCTTCATTTAATCGCTCATATGGCGTATCACTTTGTAAATGGCGGATGTGGGCTGCGGTCTGTTGTTGATATCTGGATTTTGGAGCAAGAGCTTGATTTTGACAAAGAAGCTTTTGGTGAGCTGTTAAATAAAGCAGGGCTTTGCGAGTTTTACCGTGTAATCAGAATGCTTGGCTCTTATTGGATGGAGCAAAGAGAGACAGAGGAAAAGATTGTTTTAGACGTAGAGAAGCACGTGCTTTTGGGCGGAGCTTACGGCACACGCACGCAAAATGCCACGGCAGGCAGAGTGAAAAAGGGCGGTAGATTTAAGTATTTTTGGACAAGGATTTTTATGCCTTACAAAAGCTTGACAATTTTGTATCCTGTCATAAAAAAGCACAAAATTTTAACGCCTTTTTGTCAAGTGGCGCGTTGGTTTAGCGTGCTGTTTAAGAGGAAGAGAATAGCAAACGAAATTAAAAGAGTTGCAAGCACAGATAAGTCGCAGGTGGAGGAAATGAAGGACCTTTTTGACGGCTTGGGCTTGTAGGAAGGAATTTATGTTATCTGTATTTGAAAATGGCATAATGGAGCTTATAGGTTGTGCCTTGAACGGTGGCGTGCCTGAGCTTGAAGAAGGCTTTGACTTTGAAAAGGCGTATGAGTTTGCTCAGCAAAGACAAATCACTCCTTTGTTATACTACGGAGCTATGAACGTACCTGGCTTTATGGATATAGTGGCAGGAAAAAAGTTCTTTAAATCTACTATGAATATGAGCTTTTATTGTGCGGAACAGGATGCCACAATTAACAGTGTGGGAGAAGCGTTTAAACAAAATAAAATACATCACTTAATGGTTAAGGGCACCATTATTCGTAGCTTATATCCGTACCCTGAAATGCGTTTGATGAGTGACGCGGACATACTTATAAAAGAGGAAGAGTACTCAAAAATCAGGCCTATAATGCAGAGCTTGGGCTTTGTTGAGCAATACGAAAGCGACCATGAGCTTGTATGGAAAAAGGAAGATTTTACAATTGAGCTTCACAAACGCTTGGTACCATCGTATAATAAGGATTATTATGAGTATTTCGGAGATGGATGGAAATTAGCCACACGTGTTGACCAAAATACGTGTGAGGGCTTTATGACTGACGAGGATAGCTTTATATATAACTTTGTGCATTACGCAATGCACTATCGTAATGGTGGCATAGGCGTTAAGCACGTGACGGATTTTTATGTTATAATGCAGAAAAATCCTAGACTCGATTTTACATACATAGAGGCAGAGCTTCAAAAACTTCAGCTTATGGAATTTTGGGAAAACACCAAAAAACTCCTTGGCGTGTGGTTTGGCAAAGAGGAGTCAACAGAGCTTACTGATTTTATGACAGCGAAAATCTTTGACAGCGGAGCATACGGTACAGAAGAAGCGAAGGTCAATGCAAGCGCTGTGCGTACCGCAAACACAGGTAAGGGTATGAAAATCAAAAAGATTTTCCGTTTAATTTTCCCATCCTATAAAGGAATGTGTCAAAAGTATAGATTTTTGAAAAAAGTGCCAATTTTATTGCCTATTATGTGGGTTGTAAGGTGGGTGCAAACCTTGTTTACTCCTTCTAAAATAAAAGCAAAGAAAAAAGAGCTTGATATGCTCAGCGTAGATAGCGTGAATAAATATCAGAATGAACTTGATTACGTTGGATTACGCTTTAATTTTGAAGAATAAAAATAAACGGTGTTGCCGAGCAACACCGTTTTGTGTTAATATAGTTAAGGTCTTAAGCCCATACCACCTTCGAGGGTGATAGTTTCACCGTTCATAAATTTGAAGTCGGGGGATGCGAGCTGAACACAGGCCCTGCCGATTTCAGTTTCAGGATCTCCAAAGTGACCTGCGGGTGGCATTTTTACGTTAGCCTTAAATGCGTCAGGGTATGCTTTTTCAAAGTTTTCGAGCTGAGCAGTCCAAGCAAGGGGACAAACAATATTCGTGTTAATACCGTCCTTTGCCCACTCTGTTGCAGCAACGCGGGAAAGACCGCGAATACCCTCTTTAGCCGCCGCGTAGGAGCATTGACCGTAATTGCCAAAAAGCCCTGCACCTGAGGCAAAATTGATAATAGAGCCTTGAGTTTCCTTCAAATAAGGATAGCAAGCCTTCATATAATAAAACGTGGCATAAAGCCCTGAATACATAGCAAGATTGAATTGCTCTGTCGTATGGTCTTGAATCGTAACACCTGAAGCAGAAGCTTGTGCGTTGTTGATAAGTACGTCAATTCTGCCAAACTCCTCATAAGCCTTGTCAGCTACCATTTTAGCGGTAGCCTCGTTGTCCTGCCCCTCGGCAATATCTGCCTGTAAAGCAAGCACCTTGATACCATAGAGCTTTTCAAGCTCCTCCTTTGCTTTTTCAAGCTTTTGTACGTTTCTGCCTGTAATAACTAAATTGCATCCTTCCTTTGCGTAAGCGGTTGCAATACCGTAACCTATGGAGCCGCATCTACCATCGGAAAGAGTAGCGTAGCCCGCACCTGTGATAATAGCGGTTTTTCCATTTAAAAAGCTCATAATAAATCTCCTTTTGTCTTTTTTTATAGTATAACACAAAAAAATGACGATGTAAACAATCAGAGCAAAAGCTTTTAAAAATAATTGAACATAATTGAAATTTGTTCTTGACATTTGCACATAAATGTGATAAAATACATAAGCATATTGGGATGTAGCCAAGCGGTAAGGCACCA
>JAZSGX010000039.1:0-23229 GCA_045532975.1 Eubacteriales bacterium
CTCAAGCGAACACGTTTATGCTCAAAACCAATCAACCTATGATTTTCTAACAATAAACTCAAATAACGGCGAAAGTCCGGTACATATTACCGATATTTATCCAACGGTACGAGGCATTGCAATTTCATGTACGAATGGGAATAGCGATGAGATTAAAATGAGAATTACAAAGCTAATATCAGCATACCTCGGAATATCAACAAACCGAATTGAAATTGTGGCTATTAAATAGTCATAAAATTTAATCATTTAAAATAGAATTAAAGTGTAAATACTTATTAGGAGATTAGCTATGAACACAGAAAACACTCAAAGCAAAGCAAAGAATTTATTCAAAAAAATAGGCGCAAAAAATCTATTGGTAATCTGCGCGGTACTTCTTATCGGCACAGCAATTTGTGTAAATTATGTAATTTATAATCAAGATTCACAGACACCAAGCACTGATGTTGACATTGACTTGAATGACACAGACCTTGAGAATACGCTTCAAAATGACCCTAACGCATCTGACTATTTCGCACAAACCATTCTCTCCCGTAAGCAAGCAAGAGACGAGGCTTTAGAAGTATTAAAATCCGTTGCGGCAAGTGATAGCGCTCTTCCTGAAACAGTTGAGGGAGCATTAAGCGATATCTCACAAATTGCCAAGGACATCGAAAACGAATCAAATATTGAAACTCTTATTCAAGCAAAAGGCTTTGCAGAATGTATTGCTGTTATCAGTGAAGGAAAAGCAACAGTTATTGTTCAAACCGACGGCTTGATGGCAAACGAAGTTGCTCAAATTAACGAGATTGTTTACGAAACTGCCGGCATACTTCCAACAGACCTAAAAATTATTGAAAAGAATTAATTTAACATCTGCCTTGACAAATTTGCTTTTTTATAGTAATATATAAAGGAATAGATTTGAAAGGCGGTTGTAAATTATGGAATTAAAGAAAAACCAGTATGTTCTTTATAGAGGTCTTCCTTTGGTAAGAGATGGCGATATGCTCTGCTATGGTGACCTTGATGAGAAATATATATTAACTCTTAATATTTTGGGCAAGGACGACAAAAATAATCCTAATATGATTATGGTTCAGATTTGCCATTCAAATGACAGAAACAAGATAGTTAAAGGTAAGCAGGCGTTTAAAAATGACCTGTACGATGCTCTTGACTTAGGTAGAGAGTGGCTTGAGCATTTGTTAAAGGCAGAAAACGAGGCATAAATTACAAAAGGTGTTGATTTTTAATCAACACCTTTTTAATTTTCTTCAGTTAAATTTTTTATCATAGTAGCAATAACAAAGGCGGCATTCTTTTCTTCCTTTGAGGTAATTCCCTTTAATGCCTTTTTTTCAAGGCTTTGAATCATTTCTTTTCTTTCTGTATTTAATTTATCACCCTTTTCGGTAATATAAACACGAATTTGGCGCTGATCATAGGTATCATTAACGCGTTTGACATAGCCTTCCTTTTCAAGCCTTGCCAAAGCAACGCTGATTGTTGAACCCTTCAGATGCGTTGCGCGCACTATATCGTTTTGAGAAATACCGTCGTTAATTGACAAGGTAAACAAAATAAACCTAGATGCTTTTTGGTTTAAAAACTCATTTTCCGTATTGTCGGAAACCTTTTCTTCAAATACCTTAGCAAGCATATTTACAAGTGTAATGGTAGGGATTGAAGAATCGTTAAATTCCAAAAGCCTGTCAATCATAATATTTCTCCTCATTTTGCGTTTTTTACATTATACTACAACATTTAATTAATTTCAATAGATTAATAATTTTTTTGGAATTTTATCACTTGAACATATAATTTTGTTAGACATATAAAAATGAAAGCTACACAAATTAATTATGCACAAAAATGAAAGGACAAAAATATGAAGAAGCAAAAATTTTTATTCTGCCTATTCTCTATTTTCTTAGTAGCTATTATTCTTTGTATGCCTGCTTTTGCGAAAGAAACGCAAGGCAGCAACATAAATGATATAAAGCTTTATGTTGGTGGTATGCCATTTGGTGCCAGAATTTCCTCGAAAGGATTAACTGTTGTAAAGTTTTCCGAAACGCAAGGAGAAATGGCATCAAGCGCATATTTAGCCGGGATACGCCAAGGTGATATAATTACAAAAATAAACGGTATTAATATAAACACTATTGAAGATTTTGTCGGCTTGATAAACAAAAGCGGTGGAAAAGAACTAAAAATCACCGTTGAAAGAAATAACCGCGAGATGCTATTTAATGTTGTTCCAAAATATTCAACAGACGATGGAAAATACAAAACAGGAATATGGGTAAAGGATTCCACCTCGGGAATTGGCACAGTAACCTATATAAATCCAAAAAATAACGCTTTTGGTGGCTTAGGACATGCTATTTGCGACACAGTTTCGGGCAAAGTTGTTCCTTTTACCCGTGGCGTAGTAATGGATGTAGCTATAAATGGAGTAATTAAGGGGCAAACAGGGATTGCAGGAGAATTAAAGGGCAGCTTCAAGGCAAAGAAAATCGGAAGTCTGCTTAAAAATTGCGAATGCGGAGTTTTTGGCATTTTGGCAGACAACACCGTATCCTCACCGGAAGGTCTGGTCAGCATTTGCGACATGGAATCTGTAAAAGAGGGTGAGGCATATATATGGTGTACCTTAGACCAAAACGGACCGCAAAAATATAAAATTGAAATAACAAATATTGACCGTTCAGGCTCAGCAACAAAAAATTTTAGGATAAAAGTAACAGATAGCAGACTGCTTGAAAAATCAGGCGGTATAGTACAAGGAATGTCGGGCTCCCCGATCATCCAGAACGGCAAGCTTGTAGGAGCGGTTACTCATGTTTTAATCAATGATCCAACCCAAGGCTACGGCATTTTTATAGAAAATATGTTGAATGCTATGCCAAGCACTATAAAATAGATTAGGTGGTCAAACGACCACCTTTTTTTGGCAACAAAAATATGTATAATCACGCCTTAAAATCGCAAATAATTTTAACAAAGATAAGGAGCAAAATATGCGATATAATAAGGTTGAAATATGTGGAGTTAACACTTCACTGTTAAAGGTTTTAAAGGACGATGAAAAAAAAGAGCTACTGTTAAAAAGTAAAAATGGTGACACAAAGGCAAGAAACGAGCTAATTAACGGGAATTTAAAGCTTGTTCTTTCAATAATTCAAAGATTTACCTCAAGATGCGACAGCATGGACGACCTATTTCAAGTCGGTTGCATTGGATTAATAAAAGCAATTGATAACTTTAATACGGAGCTTGACGTTAAATTTTCCACCTATGCTGTTCCAATGATAATTGGCGAGGTAAGAAGATTCTTAAGAGATAACAATTCCATTCGCGTATCAAGATCAATGCGCGACCTTGCTTACAAAGCTTTGCAAGCCCGTGAGGAGATAACAAATGAAACGTTAACAGAGCCAACCATTGATGCTATTTCCAAAAGAATAAACGAAAAAAAGGAAGATGTTGTATTAGCTTTAGAGGCAATTTCCGAGCCAATTTCCTTGTACGAGCCTGTTTACAATGATTCAGGAGACTCTTTGTACGTCCTTGATCAAATCAAGGACTCTGCATCCGATGATGAACTTTGGGTAGAGGATATAGCTCTAAAAGAAGCAATCAAGCGTCTTGATGAACGGGAAAAACGAATAATAGATATGCGTTTTTACAGAGGAAAGACACAAAGTGAGGTCGCAACCGAAATCGGAATTTCTCAAGCACAGGTTTCAAGGCTTGAAAAAAGCGCATTAGAGCGTATTAGAAAGCAAATTTAAAAGGTGCTGCAAAGCAACACCTTAAACGATATTAACTATGGCAAGAATAACAGTTGCTACAGCAAAAGAACCTGCAAGAAGAGTTTGAATATATACTCTTCTTTTTTGCTTTTCGACAAAAGGCATAATATTCTCATATTGACTTTCATCAACAATTGAAAAGAGTTTTTTGATTTTTAAATATGTTAGCCCCGCAACTAACGAAAAAAATAAAGCAACACAACCGCATATTAACCCGAATATTTGAATAGCTGTCATTATATTATATGCTCCGGTAACTTTTCTCCGCCAAGGATGTGAAAATGTAAATGCATAACGCTTTGGCAAGAATCAGCACCGCTGTTAGTAATAATTCTATATCCGTTTGTTATACCTGCAAGACGTGTAATCTCGGGAATTTTTTCAAAAATGTACGCAACCTCGCAGCTATTATCTGCGGTAATTTCATTGGCACTTTCAATATGCACCTTTGGCACTACAAGTACATGAATCTTTGCTTCCGGGTTAATATCATAAAAAGCAAGTATTCTTTCATCCTCGTATATCTTATTTGAAGGTATTTGACCATTTACTATTTTACAAAATAAGCAATCCATATTATTTCTCCTTGACCTGAACTGATTAATATGATACAATTATACATTATAAATTAGAAAAAATCAAGGATTTAATAATGAACGATTATAGAAATATTATTTTTGACACTTTTTCTTGTGATGTTTGGACAACCCTTAAAAATACCGAAAATCCAATATTAATCTACGGAATGGGAAACGGTGCGGACAAAATTATTGATGTTTTTGAGAAATACGGCATTAAGTATTGCGATGTTTTTGCAAGTGATGGATTTGTGCGAGGTCATTTTTATCGCGGAAAGCGTGTTATATCTTATAGCGAAGCCTGTGACATCTACGGAGAAAACTTCGACATTGTTGTTTCCTTTGGCTCAAAGCTACCGGAGGTTATTGAAAGAATATATTCTCTTGAAGGCAAGCATAGCGTTTATGCACCTGACGTACCTGTTTGCAATGGTGAGCTGTTTAATGAAGCCTTTTTTGACCTACACAAGGACTCACTTTACAAGGCACGCAATTTATTCTGTGACGAAAAATCAAAGGAAATATTTGACAATATTGTACGCTTTAAGATTACGGGAAAGCTTAAATATTTACGGTTCACCGCTTGCAGCGAGGAAGAAGCCGATAACTGTTTGCAGACATCAAAATACGAGACATACGTTGATTTGGGTGCATATAACGGGGACACTGTAAAAAAATATTCCGCCTTATGCCCGAATTTAAAAGCCATTTACGCTTTTGAGCCCGATAGACGTAATTTTAAAAAGCTTTCTGCTTTTTGCGAGCAACTATCAGATATAGATGTAACCGCTTTAAATTGCGCCGCTTACAGCCATGATACATTGCTTGAATTTTCAGCTTCCGGAAACAGAAATTCCTCTGCCGCCTCTTGTGGCTCTTTTCAGCACAAAACAGTCGAAATTGAAGCTAAAGCACCTGACACAGCTTGCAATAAGGCTGACTTTATAAAGTACGACGTAGAAGGAATGGAATATGATGCTCTACTTGGCAGTAAAAAACTAATTTCACAATTTAATCCTGACTTATTAGTATCAATGTATCACAAAAGCGAGGATTTATTTGTGCTTCCAGTTCTTGTTAAAGAGCTGAACCCTAACTATTCACTTTTTCTTCGCAGACTTCCATACATTCCTGCTTGGGACTTAAATATGTATGCTATAATCAAAAAGTAACAAGGGCGGCCTTGTTACTTTTTCTTATAAGTTCTCATTTAATTTTTTACTTGTGTTTTTTACGAATAAAAATACGGTTAGCCAAACGGACAAATATACCGCAATAAATATAGCAGAAAATATTAAAATTGCAATCCACTCAAAGGGTATCCAAGAGTTAAGCAAATAACATCCAACATATGCAACGTAAATAACGCTTAAATGCACAAGCAAGGATTTTCCAATGGACCATTTCTCTATTTGATTAAAAATGCTGGCTCCTGCTTGAATAAAGGCAAGAAGATAGGTAGAAATTATTCCCAAAAACGCCTCATTACCGCTCAACGAAAAGTTATCAACAGTAAAAGACAAAATCAAATATATTATCGCGGCAATAATAGGTCCAAAGCCACCAACCATCATACCGCGCAAAAGAAACACCTTTATGTATTCCTTCATATCAAATTCCCATCCTTTCCTTAACAAATTTCACCTGTCGCCTCGATACAAAATCTCTGTATCCATTCTTGAATTTTACCATTAACGCGCCTCCGATGGAAACGCTAAACCTATCAATCTTCTTAATGTTCGCAATAGAAGATTGATTAATTTTCACAAAAGTGTTCCCCAAGCTCTCCTCTATTTGGTAAAGTCTTTTCTTTATTTGAAGCTTTTCATTCTCCATTACTGCGTAAAGCTTGTTTTTCTCAATGGTGAAGCAATACACGTCATTTGGAGAAATTTTGATAATCTCGTCGCCCTTAAAAGCAACAAGCTGAGTTTCACTCAAGACCAGCTCTTTTATACTATTAACAAGTTGAGTTTCGGCTTTTGCGTAAACTATCACCTCTTCCTTGTGCTCTTTGTCTATTATTAATTTAAAATCCAATGACTATCACCTCTTTTCAATTACATTTTTACATATTTACAAAAGTTTTTCAACATTCTATTATTATTCGGCTATTTTTTCGCCTTATAAGGTAAAAATGGCGGTAAAATCCGCCATTTTTCATATACAATTAATCTTATTTGAATTGTAGATGCTAACCTCGATGGAATTGTCAATTGAGATAATTTTCTCTTTTATCTTTTCACAAACAGGGTTTTCAGTATAAAAATGTCCCGCCTCAACAATATTAATTCCCATATCACAGGCATCAATTGAGGTATTATAGCTTGCACGTCCGGTAATTATAGTATCACATCCGTTGGCAATAGCGTTTTCAATCAAATCCTTACCGTCTCCGCCCACTACATATACTTTTTTTACCATTTTGTTCCCGCTATATAACACAAACGGTGATTTTAAAGCTGTCTTAACATTTTCGGCAAATGCCGAAAGTTCTGCTTTGTTGGGCAAAAAACCAATTCTGCCAATGGGGTCCATCTCATCAATTACAGTTTTCTCCAAGCCTAAAATTGAAGTCAAGGCATCATTCACACCGTTTATTGCCGCATCTAATCGTGTGTGGAAGGACATAACCCTAATGCTGTTTTTTATCAATTTAATTAGCTTTTTTTGAGTATATGAAACCGGTGTCAACGCTTTCTGGGAACGAAATACCAGTGGGTGATGTGAAATAATAGTATCAAACCCATTTTTACAAGCATAGTCCACAGTATCCATGGTAACATCAAGAGCGACCAACACGCGCCTTACTTCTCCGTCAAGGGAATCCGCGCACATTATTCCGTCATTATCCCATTCACAGCAAAGGCTTGGGTGATAAAATTTAGTTAACTCACTATATAACTCATTAAAGGTCATTTTTAAGCTTCTCCAATTCGTATATTTCTTCCTCGATTTCACCGATGTCATACCCGCCGATACTTAACCCACACAGCTTTTTTCTTTTTTTCGCTATTACCGAATTTAACAATTCATAAAACTCAGGAGTTTTGCTGACAATATTCAATTTGCCAAGCTCAAGCTCAGCCTTAGTTAGCATATGCTTATTCCCGTCATATTCCGCACAAATAATTTGATAAATTTTCCCATCCTCGCACACAATATTTTCGGCAATTGTAGAAAATCCATTTGACAAATATGATCGCAATTCATATACGCTTGTCATAGGCTGCAAAATCAAACGGATACCCTTACTTTTCACATAACTTGAAGCGTCCAAGATTTCCGCAATCAACTCTCCGCCCATACCGCAAATAATTATGTCAGTCGGGCAATATTTTTCAACATTGTCAAGTCCATTAGCAATCTGTGTATATATTTTTTCACTCAAGCCGTATTTTTTGATATGCTCCTGAGCTTTGAGTATGGGACCTTTGTTAATATCAGAAGCCAAAGCGCCAACAGCCTTACCCGTTAGCATCAAATAAATAGGCAAATATGCGTGATCTGTACCAATATCTGCGACAAAGGCACCGCTGCGTACATAAGATGCGGCGGTGCTGAGTCTTTTACTTAATTTAATGTCATTCATTGATTATTTAGCAAGAAAATCGTTAAGCTTCTTTACAAGTGCATCAGCATCTGTGCCGTGAACAATACAAGCATCCTCAATTGACTCACCTCTTGAATGAGGGCAACCAAGACAATGCATACCGATTTCAAAGAAAAATTGTGCTGTTTCAGGATTAAAATCCAACACGTCACCGATTATTGTTTGCTTTGTTACTTCCATTTTAAAAATCTCCTTTTTTTAATTTTATTTTTCCACCGATATTGGCTATTTTATCAACAATACTTTCATAGCCTCTAACGATATAATTAACATTATTTATGGTGCTCTCTCCCGCTGCTCCGAGAGATGCTAATACCAAGGCGGCACCCGCACGCAAATCCGTAGCATCCGTTGTTGTACCGCACAAATTAGACTTATCTACCCTGACAGAATTTCCGAATCTTTTAATTTTTGCCCCCATTTTCAGAAGCTCGTCAACATAGGCAAAGCGTGAGGGGAAAATATCGTCCCTTACAGTGCCACCACCGTTAGCAAAGCACAATAGCGTTGCAAACTGCGGGTGAAAATCAGTAGGAAACAAGGGGTAAGGCGCAGTTACAACGTCTGCCCCGACAATTTCTTTTGCTTTCACATTCAGTGAATTTTCGCAAGCGCTAATACAAAATCCCATATTACTCAAAATTTGCTCAACGTGCGTTAAATGAGAACGTTCAACGTTATTTAAAGTTATCTCACCCTTGCAAATCCCAACAGCCGCTATATATGTAAGCGCTTCTATCATATCAGGATAAATAGCGTAACTCGTACCGTGCAAGCGTTTAACACCATTAATAAAAATCGTCGTGTCCACTCTTTTGATTTGTGCACCGCAGCTATTGAGAAAAAATATCAAATCATCAACATGGGGCTCCATGGCGCAATTTTCAATAATTGTACTGCCATCAAGCATAGCCGTTGCAAGCACCATATTTATTGTAGCACCAACAGAAATTTTGTCAAGCCTTATTTTTTTACTTTTTAGGCTTTTTGTTGAAAAAATTTCAATTATTCCCTCTTTTTCAATGCATTTAGCTCCCAAATTTTCAAAACCTTTAAAATGTAAATCAAGTGGTCGCGCTCCAAAATTGCATCCACCGGGGAATGGGATTTTGGCTTTTCCAAAGCGTGAAAGCATTGAACCCATCAAATAGGAAGACGCCCTCATTTTACAAATCAAGTCCCTTGCACAAATGTTGTCAGTCGCGTTTTTGGTATTGACAACAATTGTATGCTCAGACTTAAATTCCGCGTATGCTCCCATAGAACGTAAAATTTCCAATGAGTTAAAAACGTCGCTCACGCGCGGTATGTTTTCAATTATACATTCGTCAGGAACAAGCAAGCAGGCAAAAATTATAGGCAAAGCGGAATTTTTCATGCCACTTACCGCTATTTCTCCGTTTAAGCAGGTGCCACCGTTAACAACTATTCTTTCCATTTTTCCCTCGAATAAAATAATTTCCTGTAATTATTCTATTCGAGAAGAAAAAAATTAGTTACTATTTATAAATTTTCAAAAGATATGCACAAACCATCTCTGTTATCATACCGTAGGTCTTTGTGCCTTCAACCTGTCCATTTGCTTGCAAATATGAATTGTTTATACTACCCGCAATATCAGCAGCGGCAGAGTCCCTGTATTTGTCAAAAAATCTTGAATAACTACGTCTATCTTCAATAATGTGCTTGTCAGTTGGGACATTTGACAATAGCTTTGGGTCTTCTTCGTACAATGCGTTGGTAATATTGGAATAAACGTCAAGATATGCGCTATACCTTAAAAACGGGTCATCAGATTCCAATAAAACCGCAAAGGCTATAAAATTACACTCGTTTTCCCTTGCAATTCCCCGTTGATGTGCCATTTCATGAGCTGAGCTTGTAGCGACTATAAAATCAGGGTAGTTTACATTAACATTAGCCTCACCGGACATAAAAGAATAAATACCCGATAAATGGGTATAGGTCATAGGCTCACTTGCGATAATCGGTTTAATTTTTGAGTAAAACGTTTGTATAACAGGATGCTTTTCTACAAATTTCTCATAAGCTTCACAAATTTTTCCGCTCATTTCAGCATAGGAATACGGCATTATTGAAGCACCCGTTTCATCATATTCTATTTCGTCAACAAGTCCATTCAACTCGTTAACAATTACCTTATAGGTTTCAAACAATTCTTCCTTTTTTACGGCATCTCTGTCAAGACCCATCTTGTCTTCAATTTTCGTGGTATGATATCCACTTGAATACGTCCAAACAAATGTAACGAAAATTAAACACGGAATAGATAAAACAACCGTCAAGTATTTAATGCTCGCACGCTTACCCTTTTTACCGAATTTTACTGCAAAATATATTGCTAATCCAAGTAAAATCGGAGAAAGATATATTACGATTTCCGCAACCGAAAATGGAAAAATTACAGTTAACCACGTCATAATAATTCTTGTCGGATATGTTAAATGATAATTAAAGAAATCCGCAAAGTCTTCGTTATTTAGAACAATGGTAAACAGAATAAAGCTGACAAGTGTTAGTGCAAGAACAATCAAGGAATATAGAGGAACATATTCTCTTACCTTACAAAGGAATTTCTTCATTACCAAAAAATCTCCGTATCAAATCAATAATATCATTGGGCAAAGAGGCAAAATAACTACCAAGCTCCCCCAAATCCATTCTCAGACAATGTAGTGCTTGCCTGTCTATGTAGTCGCTTTTTTCAAAGTACAAGGCATCTCCCATAATTGGATGACCAATATGCGCCATATGAACCCTTATTTGGTGAGTTCTACCCGTCTTAGGTGTCACTGATACGACACTTATTTCGTCGCAGCTCATAAGTGACCTGTACAGAGTTAAGGAAGGTTCTCCATCTTCCCGCACAATACGCTTGATTATGCTCTCCCCCACTCTGTCAATGGGCGCGTCTATGACTCCTTCTCCCTCTAAACGTCCTTTAACAACCGCAATATACTCTTTTTTCACCTCACCTCTTTTTATCTTTTGGGAAATCATTGAGGCGTAATAACGATTGTTGGCGGTTATCACAATGCCGCTTGTATCCTTATCTAATCTGTTTGAAGCGCGAAACACATACGGCTTTTCTCTATATCTAAAGCAAAGAGCATTTGCCAAGGTATTATTGTGATTGTTTATTGATTGATGAGTTGGCATACCGCACGGCTTGTTTACAACGGTAATATTTTCATCCTCGAAAATGATGTCAACAGGTAAGTCAATAGGCTCTAAATATTCATTGGTATCACTGTCAAAATCCTCTGCCATTAGCTCCAAAATATCGTTCTCCTGTAAACGATACAGTACGTTTTGGTGAGCAGAATTTACTGTGATGCCATTTTCAATTTTTTTAAGTCTTTTTAATAAGTTGCCGGAAACGCCCTTTTCTCTTAAAAATTCTTTGATTGTTTTATCGGCAAAGCTTTTTTCGATTACATATTTCATATATTTATTTTAACACAAAGCATATAAGTTTTGCATATGCATATATAAATTTTTTATTAAATTTCAAAAAACTATTGCTAAATTAGAAAAAATAGGCTATAATGTAAAAGAATTTTTTTATGGAGGACTATATAATGGGTGCAGGAACAATAATAATGATAGTTGTTTTGGTTGGTCTTTTCTACTTTATGTATAGATCAAACAAAAAGCAAGAAAGAGAAACTTCTCAAATGCGTAATAGCTTAGAGGTTGGCGATGAAATCACAACTATCGGCGGTATTATCGGTGAAATTATCAAAATTAAAGAAGAAACCGTAACTATTGAAACAGGTAAGGACAGAACAAAGATTAGAATTTTGCGTTCAGCAGTTCGTGCCGTTGACGTACACGCATACGAAAAGAGAGGCGACGGTAAAAAGCCGGAGCAGGTAGCTGCTGAAAAGCAGGTTGCTACATCAAACGGAAAGGCAAAGGTAAAATCATTGAAAAGACCTGAGCCAAAGGCAAAAGAAGAAAAGGTAGAGGTTGTTGACGAAAAAGCAGTAGTTGACGCTCAACCCGAAAATATTTCTGAAGAAGCAGCAAAATAAAACATAAAATTTTAACCTCGCAAATATACTTTTAGTAAAAGTATTTTGCGAGGTTTTTATGAATAAATTCAAACGCACTCCTGTTTCGGCAAGTGAAACATCAACTATAGCTATCACTAAAATGTGCTTAGCTTTTTCATTGGTCTTTTTAATTACAGCCTCTGTCCTACTATTAATTTCTTCCGCGATTTTTATGAATTTTGACGATCCGATCTATTGGTCAAGCATTATGGGTAAAATCGTGCTATATGTGTCTGCACTGATAAGCAGTTTTTTGCTCTCCAAGAAAAATGGTCAATGCTACATATTTTCAGGTATCTTATTAGGAGCTATGATTACAGGTATAATTTTCCTGCTTTCTTTAGCTTACCCTAATAGCACTAACAATTCGATTTTATGGATTTTACTCGTTCCTATAACCACTCTTTTAGGTAGCATTTTAGGAATAAAAAGACAGGGCAAGCCCAAAAGATACAAGCGACACAGGTAGATAAATGAAAAATCTCCGCATTTTTGCGGAGATTTTTTCAAATTAGTTAAGTTCTTTAACCTTTGAAGCCTTACCAACTCTGTCACGAAGATAGAAGAGCTTAGATCTTCTAACCTTACCAGCTCTGATAACTTCAACCTTAGCAACGTTTGGAGAGTGAAGTGGGAATGTCTTTTCAACACCGCAGCCTGAAGCTACTCTTCTTACAGTGAAGGTTTCGGAAATGCCGCCGTTGCGCTTAGCAATAACTGTACCCTCGAACATCTGAATTCTCTCTCTTGTACCTTCCTTAATAAGGTTGTGAACCTTAACGGTGTCACCGATATTAAATTGAGGTACCTCCTGCTTTAATTGCTCACTTACAAAAGCTTCCATCTTATTCATAATAAGCCTCCATTACTTAGGATGTTCATGCAGAGCAAGGCAGCGGACCATCCTTTTATTCTCGTATGCACTAACATACGGGTAGTATTATAGCACATGTTTTTTTTATTTGCAATAGCTTTTTAAAAAATTTTCAACAAATATTACTCTAAAAAAATAATATTATTTTTTAAAAGTATTGTTAAAAGTTATATTTTGTGGTAAAATATAGTGTAATATGCTCGAAAGGAGCTACAAATGGAAAAGAAATCAGATATTATACCAACAGAAAAAAATGAATTTATTGATGATGGTATTGACTATACAGTCACGGAATACAAAGCGGGTAAGGCAGTTAAAAATATTTTTGACATATTAGAGGCCTTTACCTACGCAATAGCAGTAGTTATTTTGCTTTTTACATTCTTTATTCGACTGTCAATAGTCGACGGACCTTCAATGAACAATACTCTACAAGACGGTAATTACCTCGTTGTTGCAAATGTTTTTTTTACCTACGAGCCTGAAAACGGTGACATAGTAGTTGTTCACGGCAATTTCAAGGAATATTTAAAGTCAACGTTTGGTGAAAATTACGGTGCCAGATATGCTTATGCTGAACCTATTGTAAAGCGCGTTATTGCCACCGGCGGACAGACCATAAAAATTGATTTTAACACAAGCGAAGTATTCGTAGACGGTGTAAAATTAGACGAAGATTACATTATGGAGCCTGAGATGAAATTGCGCCAGCCTTACGAATATTTATGCCAGTATAAGCTTGACAGCGAAGGAAATTATGTTCTCGACTCAAACGGAAACAGAATACAGGAAAAATGCTATAATCCAAATACACACATACTTACAGCCACGATTCCCGAAGGACATATTTTTGTTATGGGTGACAACAGAAACAACTCCGCAGACAGTAGACTCATAGACATTGGCTTTATACCTGAGGAGTTTGTAGTAGGAAAAGTGATTTTTAGGATTTCTCCATTCACAACATATTAGTAAAGGAGCTATGATTTATGCAATCCGACGTTATACAATGGTTTCCCGGACATATGGCGAAAACTCGCCGTTTAATTTCAGAAAATCTAAAAGAAGTTGATATTGTTGTTGAAATTCTTGATGCAAGAATACCGTATAGCTCTAAAAATCCCGAAATTGCCAAACTCATCGGTGACAAGCCCAGTCTAACAATTTTAAACAAGGCTTCATTAGCTGACAAGATAACAACTAAAAAATGGATTGAATACTACAAAAGCTACGGCAAAACAGCTATTGCTATTGACTGTGTTAACGGTGAAGGCTTTAATTTGCTCGCGCCTACAATCAAGCAAATTTTAGCCGATAAAATCGAGCGCTACGAAGCTAAGGGCATGCACGGCAGGAAGCTCAAGGCAATGTTCGTTGGTATTCCTAATGTTGGTAAATCCTCTCTAATTAACCGTCTTTGCGGTTCAAAAAAAGCTAAGGTAGAAAACAGACCGGGAGTTACACTGAACAAGCAATGGATTCCAACAACTATCGGACTTGATTTGATGGACATGCCCGGAGTATTATGGCCAAAATTTGAAGAAAAGCTCGTTGGCGAAAACCTCGCAATAACAGGCGCTATAAAAGACGCTATTTTAGACACAGAATATATCGCTGTTATTCTCTGCTCGCGCTTAAAATCAATAGCTCCCGAGCAATTTATGTCTCGTTATAAAATTTCAAAAAGCGAGCTTGATAATTGCGAAATGGATTTTGAAATTTTCGAGTTAGTCGGCAAAAAGCGAGGCTTTTTAATTTCCGGCGGTGAAATCAACACCGAAAGAACCGCTGCTACTCTGCTTGAAGAATTCAGAAGTGCAAAAATAGGCGCTATTTCATTGGAAATTCCAAAGGAGCAACAATAATGTTAGATTACACCTTTGATATATCCCACAAAAACGAAAACGTCAAAATCATTTGCGGTGTTGACGAGGCAGGCAGGGGTCCTCTTGCAGGTCCTGTTGTTGCTGCTGCCTGTATCTTACCTGACGATTTCTTTTTAGAGGAGCTAAACGATTCAAAAAAGCTCACAGAAAAAAAGCGTGACAAAATTTTTGACATCATAATTGAAAAAGCTCTTGACTTCTCTGTTGCAATGGCTTCGGTTGAAGAAATAGAAGAAATCAACATACTTAATGCTGCTATGTTGGCAATGAAACGTGCGATAGACGGGTTAGAAATCATACCTGATCTTGCCTTGATTGACGGTAACACATCTCGCGGATTTACTCTTCCCACTAAAACTGTTGTTGGCGGTGATGCAAAATCTCCCTCAATAGCTGCTGCATCAATTCTTGCCAAGGTAACCCGTGACAGAATGTGCTACGAATTTGATAAGCAATTTCCCGAATATGGATTTGCAAAACACAAGGGCTATGGTACGAAGGTACATATGGAAGCAATTAAAAAATACGGAGTTACTCCTATTCACAGAAAAAGCTTCCTAAAATTTTTAAGCAATGACTGATTTTACTGCAAAGCAAGTTGGTGTTTTTGGCGAAAAAGAGTGTGCCAAATACATAAAACGGACCAAGAAACTGAAAATTATCGGCAAAAATGTTACTATAGGTAAGCTTGAGGCAGACATTATCGCCACAAATAACGACTACATAGTTTTTATAGAGGTGAAGACTCGAAGACAAGATAAGCAAAACTTGTGCCGCCCCGCCGATGCCGTTAATAAAGACAAGTGCTTAAATCTGTTAAATTTTGCAAATATTTACTGTAGCGCTTTACCCAAAAAGCATCAAGGAAAAATTCCGCGCATCGATGTTTGCGAGGTATATGTATATGCTGACAGAAAGCTGCAATTAATAGAGCTTAACTATATTGAAAACGCAGTTTCTCGTTAAAATCTAATCGTCATAAGGATTACTCTATCGAAAGGAGAATAACAATGTCAATTTTTGCAATGGCAGATTTGCACCTATCCAGCACAGTCAACAAGCCAATGGATATTTTTGGCGCACGCTGGACTGACTATATAACAAAAATTAAAAAGAATTGGTCTGCCGTAGTGACTGATGAGGACACTGTTATTATTCCCGGAGACATTACCTGGGCAATTGATTACAACGAAGCCCGTGAAGATTTCAAGCTCATTGACGAATTACCCGGCAAAAAGCTGATTGGTAAAGGCAATCACGATTATTGGTGGGGAACAATGACAAAAAATCGGAATTTTGTAAAGGAAAACAATTTTAATACCATTGATTTTCTTTACAACAACGCATATAAGGTTGAAGATTATATAGTTTGTGGTACGCGCGGATGGTACGTTGATGAAAAGCTACAAACAGGTAACACCAAGGATGTCGAGTATCAAAAAATAGTTGCTCGCGAGGTACAAAGACTTAGAATGAGTCTTGATGAGGCAGTAAAGCTACGCGAAAATGACGAACAAATTTTAGTTTTCTTTCATTTTCCACCGGTGTTTAATAGCTTTGTGTGTGAAGAAATCGTCGATACCCTATTAGCATACAACATAAAAAATTGCTATTTCGGTCACATTCATGGTACTTATAATATACCAAGAAACATTGTATATAAAGATATCACTTTTACGCTGATTTCATCGGATTTTTGCAATTTTGTTCCTTTGATAATAGCACCATACGATTATTAAACCAAAACTTTTCTAAATTATTCAAAATTTGTCTTGACTTTTTATATTTTATTATATATAATAGTATGGAAAAAATAAACCATTCTTTGGAGGAATATTAAAATGGCTTTACAGAGCACAAACAAGGTTGAAACAAACCTTTATGAAATTGAATTTGATGTTGACAAGGCTACCTTCGATGCCGCTGTTGAAAAGGTATACCGTAAGGAAGTAAAGAAAATCAACATCCCAGGATTTAGAAAGGGAAAGGCACCACGCTCCATTATCGAAAAGATGTACGGTAAGGGCGTATTCTATGAGGATGCTATCAATGAAATCATTCCTGACGCTTACGAAGCAGCAATTAAGGAAGCTGATTTGAAGGTAGTTAGCCGTCCTGAATTTGACGTTGTTACAATCGATGACAACGGCGTAGTTCTCAAGGCAAAATTCTTTGTTAAGCCTGATGTTACACTCAAGGCATACAAGGGCTTTGAAATTACAAAGGAAGTTTCTAATGTAAGTGACGATGACGTTAACACCGCTATTGATTCCGACCGTTCACGTCAATCAAAGACTGTTGACGTTGAAGGTAGAGCTGTAGAAAACGGCGATATCGCTGTTATCGACTATGAAGGCTTTGCTGATGGCGTTGCTTTCGAGGGCGGCAAGGGTGAAAACTACAATCTTGCTATCGGTTCAGGCAGCTTTATTCCTGGATTTGAAGAACAGATTATCGGTCACAACGCTGGTGAGGAGTTTGATATAACAGTTAAGTTCCCGGAAGAATACCACTCTGCTGACTTGGCTGGCAAGGATGCAATCTTTAAGATTGTTCTCCACTCAATTAAGAAAAACGAGCTTCCTGTTCTTGACGACGAATTTGCAAAAGATATGGGATTTGATGATCTTGATGCATATAAGGCTGACGTTAAGGCAAAAATCGAAGCAAGAAACGAAAAGACTGCTGAAAACAAGGTTGAAGAACAAATTATCAATGCTCTTATCGAAAACCTTGAGGCTGACATTCCTGCTCCTATGTTCGAGGCCGAGACAGAAAACTTTGTTCGCGACTACGATTCAAGACTCCGTATGCAAGGCTTAGACCTCAATACATTTATGAAATATACAGGTCAAACACTTGAGGGTCTTCGTGAGCAGTTCAAGCCAATGGCTGAAAGACAGGTTAAGACTCGTCTTGCTCTCGAAAAGATTGTTGAGCTTGAAAACATCACTGCCTCTGACGAAGAGATTGAGGCTGAATACGAAAATATGGCTAAGGCTTACGGCATGACTGCTGAGGACGTTAAGAGCTATGTTGATGCTGATGCTGTTAAAGCTGACCTCTGCGTTAAGAAGGCTGTTGACTTCGTTAAGGAAAACGCATCTGTTACTACAAAATAATTTGTTTTGTAAAGCAGCACAATTTTAACCAATACTCTTTTTACCGCTGCTAACCTTGCAGCGGTAATTTGAATTAAGGCACATTTGACAAAATTTGATTTATTTTTTAATTTAGGAGGATAAAAGTATGGCATTAGTACCAATGGTCGTTGAACAAACCAACAGAGGTGAGCGTTCATTCGACATTTATTCAAGACTTTTAGAGGACAGAATAGTTTTTCTTTGTGATGAAGTTAACGATGCAACCGCATCATTAGTCGTTGCACAGCTACTCTTTTTGGAAGCAAAGGACCCTGATAAAGACATAAACCTTTATATTAATAGCCCGGGAGGCAGCGTTAGCGCAGGCCTAGCTATATACGATACAATGAATTTTATAAAGTGTGACGTTTCTACCACCTGTATCGGTATGGCGGCTAGCATGGGTGCGTTTTTGCTCTCAAGCGGTGCTAAGGGCAAAAGATTTGCTTTACCAAACAGCGAAATTATGATTCACCAGCCTTTAGGAGGCGCAAAGGGTCAAGCCAGTGACATTAAAATCCACGCTGAGCATATTTTAAAGACAAGAGACAAGCTAAACAAAATCCTCGCTTCAAATACAGGAAAACCTCTTGACGTTATTGAGCGTGACACAGAACGTGACAACTTTATGAGTGCTGACATTGCTTGTGAATACGGATTAGTTGATAAAGTAATTGAGAAAAGGGCTTAAATTAAATGGAAAACAAAACGAAATGTTCCTTTTGCGGCCGCTCTGAAAGTGAGATTGATTTTTTAATTCCTTCGCCGGATGGAAAAGCTTTTATCTGCCCCATTTGTATTGATTTATGCGGACAAATCATTGATGAGTATGGTGAAGAAACGCTCGCAGCCGCAGAAAAAGAGGATGCGCTCTCCCTTGATAAGCTTCCAACACCGAAAGAAATTAAAGACAAGCTCGACTTGTACGTAATCGGACAAGATAAAGCTAAAATTGCTCTTAGCGTAGCTGTTTACAACCATTATAAGCGCCTTATTTACAACGAAACAAAAAAAGATGGCACTTCTGATGTTGAAATACAAAAAAGCAACATCCTTATGTTGGGTCCAACAGGAGTTGGAAAAACATATTTAGCACAAAATCTTGCAAAGGCACTTAATGTTCCTTTCGCTATTGCCGATGCGACTACTCTTACTGAAGCAGGTTATGTTGGAGAGGACGTTGAAAACATTCTTCTCCGATTAATTCAAGCCGCTGATTTTGATATAACTAAAGCCGAAAAGGGTATTATTTACATTGATGAGATTGATAAGATTTCCAGAAAAAGTGAAAATCGTTCAATTACGCGTGATGTTTCGGGAGAAGGTGTACAACAGGCACTACTCAAAATTTTAGAAGGTACTGTTGCAAACGTACCTCCACAAGGCGGTAGAAAGCACCCTAATCAAGAATTTTTACAAATCAACACAAAGGACATACTCTTTATCTGTGGTGGCGCATTTGATGGCCTACAAGGCATAATTGAAGCTCGTAAAGGCAAACAGCTAATGGGCTTCGGTGGCGAAATCAAGAGCAAATCAAATGTGACCGCGACCAAAATTTATGAGGATGTTAACGCTCATGATATAGTAAAATACGGTCTTATACCTGAGTTGGTTGGACGTTTACCGGTTATTGTAGGGCTTGATGATTTAGATGAAGCCTCTCTTGTTAAAATACTGTCAACTCCTAAAAATTCTCTTGAAAAGCAATATAAAAAACTTTTTGAAATAGATGGTGTTGAGCTTGAATTCACTGTAGAAGCACTTAATGCCGTTGCTAAGAAAGCCTTAGAGCGAACAACAGGAGCTCGTGGATTAAGAGCAATTATGGAAGAAACAATGACAGATATCATGTTTGAACTGCCTTCAAATAAAAATATTTGCAAGGTAATAATTGACGAAAATGCTATTAACGGAACAGCTAAACCACAAGTAATTTTAAAATAAAAATAGCTATTGCGCATCCGCGCAATAGCTATTTTTTATAATGAATTTAATATTTCGTTTACTGCCTTGTCTGCATTTTTGTAACCAATGCTTAAAGCACCTTCAGCTAACTTATCTGACATAGAAAGATACGCCACATAACAGGTTTGATTTTCGTTATCAATATTTACCTTTGCTTGATAATCGCTAATAATTTGGCTGTCACTTCGTGGCATTGTCTTTGAAAATTCAACAGATACACACTTATCGCCATTAAAAAGGTCAATTCCTTTCTTCGTTTGGCAAACAGTAAGCGTTTTAGCACCGTCATTACAAGATAATGAGTTGATAAACATCTTGCCTGACACTGAAATATAATACTCAGAATCAGCAACCTTAAAGCCTTGCTTATTCAAGCAATACAACAACTGAATTAATGCGTAATTATGATACAAAACTCTAAAGTCTTTAGTAATTGAAGAATTTTCATTCCTGCTTTTCAATCTCTCACAGAAAAATCTATAACAGAAATTATATCTATTGTCCGAATTAAAAATATCTGTAACAAAGATATTAGACATATCAACGGTACGTCTGCTATTATCGGCAAATACTCTTTCGTTTGATAACCTCATTAGCTTACGAATATACGTTTCTACAGTTTCAATAAACTGTTTATAAGCATCAGAAGATTTATCGATAACCTCACAAGCTGCTTTAGCCTTGATTTTCTTCAAGCGGATAACTATCAAAGTAATCAATCGAGAAATGAAAGCATTCTCATAGTTAATAAAAACATGATCCTTTACCAAAGTATACGCTTGCTTTGGTGTCATCTTGCCATCAACAACAGCCCATACAGATGGGTCAGATAAAGTTAATTTAACTGACTCTCGATCCACATTCTGTGCTTGAGAAATTGGAACAATCTCCTGCTTTCCTCCAAAGGACTTGTATGGGTCAGCAACTATTTTCTTTATCATGAAAATAGCCTTGCCAACCTCTTTTACAAAATCTTCATCAGAAATAGCGGACGGATAGAGCTTGAGCATACCGTTATCAATGCTTTCAAAAACAGACACAATCGAAGGGCTTGTTGAATAAATATCTCTAAGCATACGATTGAATTCATAGAGAAAATCTCTCTTAATATCTGCCATGAAAACCTCCTATTAATAAAGCTTTTTCTTAATAAGAGCTATTTGCTTAACTGATTCAACAAAATTATCCTTACCAAAATTGTTATCAATCAATGCTACGAGCTTGTCAAGAGAATCGCCCATGCTATCATCAAAAACATTGTTAAGCTTTCTTACAAATTTATTTGCAAACATAACGTCTAATGCTCTGTACTTGTTACCGCCACAAGCTGTAAATACAGAAGTGAAAGTATCAAGCTGAGCAAAAATACGGTCACCGACCTGGACATCAAAGTTATCGTTAATAAAGTTGTAAAGCTCTTCGAACTTAGCCATCTCATCATCAGTAAGCTTGCCGTTTTCGTTTGCCTTAGCATCATTAACAAGCTTCTCAAACTGATTATAAGAAATCTTAATTGGCTCAGTTACATTCTCGGTTTCGATTGGGAAGTGCTTCTCTTCAAAGTTGATAACAATAGCACGGTCATAAACACGCTCTGTGATTGTATATGTTGACTCGTCCTTGTTAGCAGTACCAACAAAAAACGTATTTTCATTGATATGAATCTTACCGTCTTCAAGAAGCTTAGGCATCTTTCTTCCCTTAATAGGCTGCATAAGCTCAACATATCTCATATCAACAGGATACTCCATAGCTGAAATGAAGTCAGCAAAATAATACTCAATTCTTGAAAGGTTTACCTCATCAAGAACGATTGTAGAAATCTTGTCAGTAGTATAATTATTTTCGTAAAGAGTCTTCAAGAAACGTGTTTCCTTGAAATTGCTTGTAAAATCATTATAGTAACCTATAAGATCAGCTCTGTCCTTCCAAGTAGACTGAACAGGAATAAACTCAGAATTTCCACCGATGAACTCCATAAAACGCCTTGGAAGCGTAGACTTACCTGTACCGCTTAATCCTTCAAGAAGAACTATCTTTGATGTAGCTAAGCCTGCAATGTAAGAGCGAACTAAATCGATATCAAAATATATCTTATGTACTGTTGCAATATAAGCTTGGAACTTTTCAGAAATCACGCTGAGAGAAGGAGCCTCAGGATACACCTGATTTGCATCGTATGTATCAAGCTTCTTATCAGATTCCTCAAGGGTTGGGAAAATAGAAATCTTAGCGTTAGGATCCTCTTCTTCCTTAGAAGAAATATCTTCCTTAACAACTTTATGTACACCGGAATAAAGCTTAATAATAGCGTATGCAGCCGTAGCAACGATAAATATCAAAACTGCCACAGTAACAGCAACTACGAACCAAGCCCAAACGGTCTCAATTAAGCAGTCATATGCGCTTGGAGCACCCTCAGTACCAACAGCATCAAATATTGAATTTCCACCAACGATTACAGCGAAAAATATAACGCCTACGATTGCCACTAAAATGATAGCAACTATAATATCAATAATATACTTTTTGATTAGGCTCTTATTGATCAACTTGGTATATGCGGATTTAAAAATCAAGGGCAATGCAAAATATACAGCAGCTCCGGCAACAATAACAGCAAGTCCTAAGAATAGTGTAGACCAAACTGATGACAATATATTCAATTCTATAATGCCAACAGATGCAAGAATGGCTCTTAAGATGGTAGTGATAACACCCTCATCATTACTAATGTTTCCAATAGAGTCAACAAATGTCATTGCTACAAATGTCACAGCAACAAATGCAAGAGCAAAAATGAACTTTGTCAACTGGGTCTTAATGGTTATTTTACCATTATAAACGAATTTGTTCATTGATAGTACCTCACAGTATTATTTTTTTATATTCTAACATATAAGTGAGAATATTTCAATAGAATATTAAAAATTTGTACACTTTTTTTAAATTGATTTTCCAACATTAAAAAAACATTTTGTCCTTGCACTCGGTCTGAGTAGCGAAATTTGAACCCACAAGTGCCCTCCACCGCCGCATAGTCGCGTTTCTTCGTTTCGATATACTCAACTCGACCCGCTCCTTGCTTTGGGCGGTTTCGTTTGTGAAAAACGATACTCAATCGTTTTTCACTTCTCTACCCTACCACCCCGCTTGGTGTGGCAGATGACCGTGACAGTATAAATAAAAATCCACCAGCTTAGCTGGTGGTTTTGCATTTTCGGGCATAGCCCTAATACTACTGGCTACACACAAGTGTGTTTGAAAACGACCTGCCAG
>JAZSGX010000008.1:0-8849 GCA_045532975.1 Eubacteriales bacterium
CATTAACTTTGTTAACATGCAAATTTGCATTTATTTGTCTCTATTGATCTTGAAAATGAACGATCTATGCACCGGAACGCCACTAATAATTGCCTTCTCCAGTGGGAGAAGGTGTCACGCTTGCGTGACGGATGAGGTGTCTATTTTAAATCCTCAAATCCAATTTTTAAATTGTCAAGCATTTCTTTCGCCCCTTGACGGCAAGGCTTTTATCGTCTTTTTATTATTTTACCACAAAATTGTTGATTTGTGTCAAAATTTATGTTAGAATTTTTTTATAAATCCGAAAGGAGAGTTTTATGATTAGCTATGCTTATACAGCGGGGCTTTTTGGTATTGACAGCTACGAGGTAACGGTAGAGTGTCACTCATCAAAAAGGCTTTCCGTTTTTGAAATAGTGGGCTTGCCCGACAACGCTATCAAGGAAGCAAAGGAAAGGGTTAAGGCAGCTTGTATAAACTCAACTCTCCCCTTCCCCGACAGAGAAATTATTGTAAATCTTGCCCCTGCGGACAAGCGTAAGGAAGGCTCAGCCTTTGACCTTGCCATCCTTATGAGCATTTTAATGAACGCAGGCACTCTTGAAAACGCCCACTTGGCTTCGGATTGCGCCTTTATAGGTGAGCTTTCCCTCTCAGGGGACATCCGCCGTGTTAACGGTGTGCTTTGTATGGCTTTGGCATCTAAGCAAGCGGGCAGAAAAAAGATATTCGTGCCTTATGAAAACGCGCGGGAAGCAAGCGTTGTTTCCGATGTTGAAATTTACGGTGTTAAAAACGTGCTTGAAATAGTTGACCACTTTAACGGCTTGCGCCCTCTTACTCCAACTGTTTATGAGCCAAGCAAGGAAAAGATTGCTCAGTCCTACCCGGATTTTTGCGACGTGTTAGGTCAGCGCGGAGCAAAGCGCGCCTCCGAAATTGCGGCGGCAGGGGGACACAACCTTTTGCTAATCGGCCCTCCGGGTACAGGCAAATCAATGATAGCGAAAAGAATACCGTCAATTTTGCCCGAAATGACCTTTGAAGAGTCTATTGAAACAACAAAGGTACACTCCATCTCCGGACTTTTAGACGAGAACGTGTCCCTTATCAGCACCCGTCCCTTCCGTTCCCCTCACCATACAATGTCCGCTCCTGCTTTGGCAGGCGGTGGCAAAATTCCCATGCCCGGTGAGGTTTCCTTGGCTAACAACGGTGTTTTGTTCCTTGATGAGCTCCCCGAGTTTAATAGGCTCGTTACCGAGTCCTTGCGCCAACCCTTAGAGGACGGAAAAATCACAATTACAAGAACCGCAGGCAGACTAACCTACCCTTGCAACTTCATGCTCGTCTGCGCTATGAACCCCTGTAAATGCGGCTACTTCGGTCATCCCACCAAGGAATGCACCTGTAAGCCAAACGATATTAAAAAGTACGTTTCCAAAATAAGCGGACCCTTGCTTGACAGAATTGATATTCAAATAGAGGTACCGTCCTTAAATTACAAGGAAATGTCAGGGGGCGAGGTAACAGAGTCCTCCGCCCAAATAAGAGAGCGTGTAAACAAGGCACGCAAAATTATGCAAGAGCGCTTTAAGGGTGAGTATAAGGAAAGCGGCTCCCCCGTTACATGCAACGCGCAAATGGAAGCCAAGCACATCCGCAAATATTGTGCTCTTTCCCCCGCTTGCTCCTCTCTTATGGAAAAAGCCTTTAATACCCTTGGTCTTTCTGCAAGAGGTCACGACAGGATTTTGCGCTTAGCAAGAACAATAGCCGATCTTGCCGACTCCCAAGATATCCAACCAAACCACATAGCTGAGGCGATTCAGCTCCGCGGTTTGGACAAGAAATATTTCAAATGATATCTCGGCAAAAAACAACTGTTGTAAGGCAGGGGCTTGCTCCCGCCGTCCCTGTCATTTCGACTAAGTGTAGCGCACGGAGAAATCTATGCGCCGAATTCTACTCTCCTTCGTCATTCTGAGGCTTGCCGAAGAATCTTCTTTGAGTGCATGGAAATGAAATTGGATTGTACCGTTAAAAGATCCGTTCGCTAACGCTCAGGATGACAAAACGGTGGTTTTAGGCGCAGTCGGGACGCCGAGGGCATCATCCCTTACGATAACAAATATTGTTCAATTTGAAAGCCGCACGGATTTTCCCGTGCGGTTTTCTTTGTTATCTAAGTCCCAAAACGTCAAGGGCGCTAGCTCCCACTTGAGCGGTGCCTTCATTAATTTGGGTCAAGGTTACACCATTACCCAAATCAACCGAGGCTAAGATAATATCGCTTGTACTTACGATATCCTTTTCGTACATTGGTTTTATATATTTCATTCTCCTATACTCTCCTTTGCTTCATTATAGGAAATACCGCTAACTGTTTCGGAAAGTCCGTTTTCCTGTATGTACCAAACACCCTCTCCGTCACAGATGTACGCGGAAATTACAAGCTTAACATCCCTAATGCTCTCCACAATATCGTTAAGCACAAAATCATAGCTGGGGAAGTCAAAGTTCGTCAAGTCCACCTTAATTACCTTGCCTACGTTAAGCGTAATTGCCTGACCGTTTTCGTCAAGCGGTTGCTTACCGCCAAGGTTGTCAAAGCCTGCAAAAAGCACACCTATCTCAATGGTCTTGCCTGTTTTCTCTTCATAAAGTGCAATTGCTTCATAATCTATATCATAGCCAACGGAAATTTGTCCTGCAAAGCCAAAGGAGTAACCCTTAAAGGTGAAGATTTCTTCCAAGCAAGCTTCTTCATCAAAGTATCCCCACACAACAGGACAATCATCCGGATTCCAATTTAAACCCCATCCGCTTGGTATCTCTTCTGCTTCACAGTAGATTTTCAAGCCCGTGCAATTTGCAAACGTATATTCACCTATAAATGTAATGTTTTCTGGAATTATTACCCTTACCAAGCTTGTACAATAATAGAATGCATATTCGCCAATACTCGTTACATTATTTCCAATTACTATATTGTACAAATTAGAACACCAACCGAATGTACGAGTTCCTATTTTTGTAACGCTGTCCCCTATCTCAACGCTCCTTAAAGCCCTGCAACAAAAGAATGCATCGTTACCTATGTTTGTTACTCCGTTTTCGATAGTAGCAGAAATTATTTTTTCACTATAAGAACTATACCAAGGAGCACTGCCCCAGCTCCAATCCTTCATTTTCCCTTTGCCGGAAACAGTCAACGCACAATATCCATTGCTATTTGGAACTTCGCATACGTACGCAGTGACGCTGTCGTTCTCCGTCGCAGAAACATCCCAAGCCTCCACAATTTCATCAGCGCTAATATATGTCGTGAATAATACAATCAACATTACTGTAAACAGGCTCATTAGTAAAACTTTATTTTTCATTTTTTCTCCTAAATCTCGTTAAAATAATACTTTCTGATTAAATTATAGAACTTTTAAGTACTTTTGTCAATAGAACTTTTAAATTCTATGGTAAAATTTTTTCGAAGGGAGTGAGGAAATGAATCATTTTCAAAGATTACGTGATTTGCGCGAGGATAGAGATTTAAAGCAAATTGATATTGCTAATGTTCTTGGCATAGAGCAAACCCAATATAGCCGATACGAGCGTGGCGTGCAAATGATGGGCATTGACAAATATATCACCCTTGCAAAATTTTATAATGTTTCCCTTGATTTTTTAACAGGGCTTATCAACTTCCCCGAGCCTCTTAACAGATTAATGAAGAAATAACCTCACGATTTTTGGTCGTAAGGTTATTTTTATTTACGGAAACAGGCTTGTGCTCTCCCCTGTCCCTACAACGCACAAACGTCGCCATTCCACTTTTTGCATTTATTCCGCCAACTCGATTGACAGAATATCCACATTGTATTCAAAGCTATTTGATAGAATGTGGACGTGCTTTGGCAAACTGTTTTTACCCATTGTCAGCTTAAATGTGCAATTTTCTCTTTGGAAGGTTAAAATGCTCTCTGCCCCGTCGCCCTTGGCGGTGGTTAAGCAATCCTCACTTTGTGAAAAAATCTCCGAAAGGGCGCAAATTCCGTCAAGGCTTTCCTTTGTTGACTCAATTTTTACGCCCTCATAAACCGTATATGCCCTCTCCCCTATTTCAAAGGAAATGCCCTTTATATTTTCCGGCTCTTGCACGGTAATTTTACAAAGCTCCTTCGTCTTTGCAATCTCCACCTTATATTTTCCGTTGACGGTACACACCGCCAAAATGTCCTTATTTTGATAGTCAAGTATTCCGTATTTGCCCTGACAGGACGTTAAGGTAATGCAAAAGAAAAAAAGAATAAAAAACAAACGCTTCATAATACCCCACAGAACTTTTTAGTGTTCATATAACCAACGTATCTATGAAAGTATATTACTCATCCATTTACTTTATAACTCCGCAAAGAACGGTTGTATCATCCTTCAGCCCTCTTTTTTTGGTTTCCTTCAAAATGAGTTGGCTAAGCTCCTCGGGGTCTTGCCCATTATAATCAATCAATAGTTGCTTTAGCCAATGGCAGTCGCTTTTCGAGGGCACAACTCCGTCACTTACCATTACGCAAACATCTCCCTTATTCAAGGAGCAGGCAAGCTCCTCTGCGTCCAAGCTTTTCATAATTCCGATAGGCGCAGTCTTTGACTGAAGCACAAATACGTTATCACCTCTCTTAATAAACGAGGGACAAGCTCCGCTTTTCACAAATTTTCCGTCCCCGCTAATGAGGTCAAGCTCAAACAAGTCAACGGTGGTTGAGCATTCTGTGTTTTTAGCTCTTATAATACTGTTAAGCATCGCCATCACAACGCCCTTGTCCTCGCTGACCGAAAGCATTTTTTGTAAGAGCTCCACAGAAAGCTCCGAGGTTAAATGAGCATCTCTGCCACTACCCATACCGTCACATATTACCGTATAATGCTTATGTCCACATTCAAAGGAAATAAAGCTGTCTCCGTTTACTCCATCCTCCCCTATCGGTTGGCTTTGACAGACAATTTCTATCTCAAGACCGTTTCGGCTCTCTAGCTTTACCGTTGCATAACCGTCTGCCTCGTCGATTTCAGCCTCGTTAAGCCCTATGCAAAGCCCCTTTTCCATTTCCTGTCTCAGTGCCTCGCTGGTGCACTTGCTTCTTTGTATATCAACTCCCGTAGCAATAATTTCTTTAAATGCCTCACCGTACACCTCTATTTTGTCGCACACAAGACCGCAAGACGAAGCCACTCTTACCGCCTTATCGGTCAAGGCCTTGTTAAGCTCCTTTTTTCTCTCCGTTTCAAAAATACCGTCAATTAATTTAGACGTCACCTCATAGCTTTGGGCACAAGCCTCTAATTTGTCGTTTTTTACACTGCCCATAATAATGCTCTTGTTTTTAGCATTAAGCTCGTCCATTATAACGTCAATGTTGGGGCAACGGTGCAAAAACTTTTCCTCAACATCCCCCTTGAAAACCTCTCTTTTGTTAAAGAGGGCTCGCCCCATTCTGCCTATGTTTTTCTCAGTTGTTTCTATATCTCTTTGCCAGCAAATTGCGTTTTTGGGACAAGCGTAGCAGTGCGCCTCACAAAGCTCCAGAGCCATATCAATATACCCACGCTTATCGGGTGTTTTCGTCTTATCTCCTAAGCCCTTGAGCATTTTGGAAACCTCACCGTAGGCACTACCCAAGCGTGACACCCGTCCCCGTATTTCGTCACTTCGGCTCTCTATTTTATACGTCTCAATGCCCTTTACCTCTTTTTTCTGCATTTGCCTTGGTCTTGGCAAAACCTCAAATCTTAACAGCGGGTACATCACAAGGGACGATGCTAAAAGCTCAGGTAGCAAAAGCACAACCGCCTCATACCCTAAAAGACTTATTGCATAACCCATACTGAGTATAAAGGCGCACATTATGGAAAGATAAGGGGAAATCCCCCACAAAAAGCCTGCCACAAGACCGCACACACCAAGCACACCGCTTACCGCTCCGCCTTGGGCAATGCCAAGAAGCACACCTAAGGCAGCACTTTTTATTCCGTCCAAATTTTTTGACACATAAAGCACCGCACCGTATGACAGCACAAGGGACAAATCAATGCCGCCTATCTCAAAGCCGCTCATAGCATAGGTTAAGCAAAAGGCTAAGGCGCACCAGCCTATTAAGGCTCTTCGTTTCTCTCCGTCCTCAAAAAGACAGGACAGGCAAAAGGTAAGTATGCTGACAAGCACAACGCTGAATATAAGGGCAAAAACATCATAGTAGACGTAACCGTTAGCAATTACCGTATAAACGCCTATGCCAAGGGTAGCCAAGGCAGATACCGCCACACGCAGCTCTGTCCCTTCACAAAAAAGCTCCTCCACTATTTTTTTGCCCTGCTTTTGTCCGAGCTCCGCCTTTACAAAATCCGCCCTTTTTATAAACGAGGCGGCAACTCTTAGCCCAAGCTGTGCAAGAAAAGCAACGAAATAAACGGATTTTAATTCCATAAAGAACAAAACCGACAAGCAAGCGCCCGCAAAGGCAAAGGGTACTTGCTTTTTTACTCCTCCCAAAAGAGCAAAGCCAAAGGGATAAAGCCCAAACAAAAAGCGCACTCTTGTCAACAAAAAGGCTAACACGAAAACGATAATTTCCAGAGCTAACCCCTGCGCTTCCTTGGATAAGCGCAGCTTTTCCTTTAATTTTTTAATTTTGGTGTTGGTCATATTTTTTCCTCCAAAAATTTACTTTCATTCTTTATTATATTTATCCTTTTGCGATTTTTTTGTCGCTTGCCCAATGGCGAAAAATATTATATTTGATTAAAAGCAATACCCTTTTTGCAGCTTTTGTCAATGCTTTTACGCTTTTGCAAATTTTTGTTGATAAAATTTTGGAATTTCAGTTGTTTTTTCTGCATATAAATGGTATAATTTTCTCGTATTAGCACAGAGAAACGAGGTCTAAAATGGCAAAAGAAAAAACCTGTTGCTTTACAGGTCACAGAATTATGGCAGGCGACTTTAACGAGGACGTTTTGGCTCGCGGTATCGAGTATGTTATCGAGCAAGGGGTAGATACCTTTATTTGCGGAGGGGCAATGGGCTTTGATACCGTTTGCGCCTTGGCTGTTTTAAAGGCAAAGAAAAATCACCCTCACATTTCCTTGCACATTTATGCCCCCTGTAACAACCAAAGTGAAAGATGGGGGTTAAAGGACAGAGCCATATATAAAAAGATACTTAAAAAGGCTGATTTTGTAGATATGCCCGATGAGCCCTACTTTGACGGCTGTATGAGGATACGCAACTACAAAATGGTGGATGCCTCCGCCTTTTGTATTTGCTATATGAATAACCCACGCTCAGGCACAGGGCAAACCCATAGCTATGCAAAAAAACAGGGCTTAACCGTATTTAATATTGCAGGTAAAAATTAATGGAAAAGATTTCTTGGCAGGGGGGCGCCTTAATTGCCCCCATCCCCGCAGTTATGGTTTCCTGTGGAGATTTTGAAAAATCAAATATTATCACGGTTGCTTGGTGCGGTATTACCAACACAGTGCCCCCAAAAACCTATATTTCGGTGCGTCCAAGCAGATATTCCTACGATATAATTAAACAAAGTGGGGAATTTGTTATTAACTTAGTACCCTCCACTCTTGCAAAAACAGCGGATTTTTGCGGCATTTACACAGGCAAAAAGGTTGACAAGTTTGAAAAGTGCGGCTTAACCAAGGAAAAAGCAAGTAAGGTGAATGTGCCCTTGATTGGGGAATGCCCAATTTCAATTGAGTGCAAGGTAACGGACATAATCCCTTTAGGCTCGCACCACATGTTCCTTGCCGATATTTTGGCGGTAAATGTGGAAAAGCGTCTCCTTGACGGGGACAAGCTTTGTATAAATCGCGCCCACCTTTGCGCCTTTGCCCACGGTGAATATTACAAGCTTGGCGAAAGAATTGGAAAATTCGGCTTTTCCGTAAAAAACAAAAGAAAAAATAAAGCTGATAAAACAGCAAAATAATAGAAAGGCTATGCCACATATAAGAGCTGCTTAATACCGAAAGGTATGCTTTGATGAGAAAGATGGAAAGAAAAGAGCGCAAGGCACGAGGGCGCATACTCTTTAGCGTCTGTAACTGAGTGTTTTGCACGCTTTTCAAATCAGGTTTCCATCAAAAAGCAACGCGATATGTGTCAGAGCCGGAAAGAAAAAGAGGTATATTATGATTTTTGAACACGGTGACAGAATTGTTTTCGCAGGTGACTCAGTTACAGACTGCGGCAGAAAGCGTCCTTATGGTGAAGGACTTTGGGAGGGCGTTGGTAGCGGTTACGTAAGACAGGTTGACTCCGCCTTGTCCGTTCTCTACCCAGAAAAGCTTATTCACATTACAAACGTAGGCTGCAGCGGTGCTACAAGCGCTGATATGCTAAGAGATTGGGAAACAAATGTTGAGGCTTGTAACCCTGATTACGTTTTCGTTATGATTGGTGCAAACGACGTTTGGCGTCAGTTTGATGAGCCTGCATTTGACCACACCTGCCGTTTCCCCGAGGCTTACCGCGCTAACTTGGAAGCTGTTTGTGAGCGCACAATGCCAAAGGTAAAGGGTATGTTCATCATCAGCCCATTCTATATGGAAGCAAACGACAACGACCCAATGAAGAAGCGCACAGTTGAATACGCGCAAATCTGCAAAGAGGTTGCTGAAAAGTACGGCGCTACATACATCGACGTTCAAGGCGAATTTGATAAGCACTTGGCACACAGATACCCTGCATATATCTCTTGGGACAGAGTTCATCCCAACTGGGTTGGCGGCTTGATTATCGCAAAGGAAATCCTAAAAGCCATCGGCGCAGACCCACTATATTAAAACACAAAAAG
>JAZSGX010000061.1:0-18382 GCA_045532975.1 Eubacteriales bacterium
ATACCTATATTGAGCAAGGCGGCTCTAATGTATCAGGCGGTCAGAAGCAAAGACTTTGTATTGCAAGGGCGCTTCTCAAAAAGCCTAAAATCCTTATTCTTGACGATTCCACAAGCGCAGTTGACACAAGGACTGACGCTATGATTAGAAAGGCTTTTGCCGAGGAAATCCCTAACACCACAAAGATTATTATTGCACAACGAATTTCAAGCGTTGAGGATGCAGACGTTATCGTAGTGCTTGACGACGGTAAAATCAGCGGAATCGGCACACATAATGAGCTTATAGAGAGCAATGCTATTTATAAGGAAATTCATGAATCACAGACAAAAGGGGGTAAAATGGAATGAGCAGACAAATCAACAACCCCCGTGGACCTAAAATGGGTGCGCCTGCAAGAAAAGCAAAAAAGGGTACATTTAAGCGTCTTGTAAGCTATTTGATAAAATACTATAAGCTTCCCTTCTTTCTTGTGCTTGTTTGCATAGGTGTTAGCTCCTTAGCAACAGCGTTGCCCGGTATTTTCCAAAACAAGGTTTTGTCCGCTGCCGAAACCGGTCTTAGTATGGTAGGCAACGGAAGCTCAACAGAGGCTGCTTTGGACGAGGTTTTTCCAACAATTATAACCGCAGTTACTGTTCTTATTGTAATTTACGCATTTGGTCTTGTTGCATCGTATATTAAGACAAGAACTATGGCGGTCATTACCCAAGGCTTTTTGCATAAGATGCGTACCATTATGTTTGATAAGATGCAACACTTACCTATCAAATATTTTGATACACACAAGCACGGTGATATTATGTCGTATTATACAAACGACATTGATACTCTAAGGCAGTTAATTTCACAGTCCCTGCCGCAAATTATTACCTCTTGCATCATTCTGATCACCGTTCTTTCCATTATGCTTTACTTCAGCCTGTGGATGACCCTTGTTGTTCTTTTCGGCGTTATGCTTATGCTCTTCGCCTCAAAGAAAATCGGTGGTGGCGGTGCTAAATACTTCATTAAGCAACAAATTTCCCTTGGTAAGTGCGAGGGCTTTGTTGAAGAAATGATTAACGGTCAAAAGGTCGTTAAGGTATTCAACCACGAGCCTAAGAGCAAGGAAGAATTTGACAGGTTAAACGAGCAGCTTTGCAGTGATGCTACAACAGCTAATAAATTTGCAAATACCCTTATGCCTATTATCAATAACTTGGGTCACATTTTGTATGTTTTACTCGTTTTGACAGGCTCTATGCTCTACTTCTTTGATGTTCCGAATATTTCCTTCTCAGGTATGGATTTGAGTATTGCAACAATTATCCCATTCCTTGGTATGTCAAAGCAATTTACAAACAACGTATCTCAGCTTTCACAACAGGCAAACGCAATCATTATGGGTCTTGCGGGCGCCGACAGAATTTTCGAGCTGATTGACGAGGAGCCAGAGGCTGACGAGGGCTACGTTACCCTTGTCAACGCAAAATACGACGAAAACGGAAATATCACCGAGGCTGACAAGCACACAGGTATGTGGGCTTGGCGTCATCCACACTCTGCCGACGGCAGCGTTACCTATACTCTGTTAAAGGGTGATGTAAGGCTTAACGAGGTTGACTTTGGCTATGTCGAAAACAAGATTGTTTTGCACGACGTTTCCATTTACGCAGAGCCGGGACAAAAGATTGCCTTTGTCGGTGCGACAGGTGCAGGAAAAACAACTATAACAAACCTTATTAACCGTTTCTATGACATTGCAGACGGCAAAATAAGATATGACGGTATCAACATCAACAAAATCAAAAAGAGCGATTTAAGGCGCTCTCTCGGTGTTGTATTACAGGACGTAAACCTGTTTACAGGAACTGTTATGGACAACATCCGTTACGGCAAGCTTGATGCAACTGACGAGGAATGTATAGCGGCGGCAAAGCGTGCAAATGCCCACTCCTTTATTACTATGCTGCCTGACGGCTACAACACTGTGCTCAGCGGTAACGGTAGCGGTCTTTCGCAGGGACAAAGACAGCTAATTTCTATTGCCCGCGCCGCAGTTGCAGACCCACCTGTTATGATTCTTGACGAGGCTACGTCCTCAATCGACACAAGAACAGAGGCTATTGTACAGGCAGGTATGGACGCGCTTATGCAGGGCAGAACCGTATTTGTTATTGCCCACAGACTTTCTACCATTAAAAACTCAGACGTTATTATGGTGCTTGATAAGGGCAGAATTATTGAGCGTGGCTCACACGACGATTTAATTGCACAAAAGGGCAAATACTATCAGCTTTACACAGGAGCCTTCGAGCTTGAATAAACTAAAAAATGCTTGCAAATGCAAGCATTTTTTAGTTATATATTGCTAATTCTCCGTCCTGACCGACCCTTAAAAACGCTTCTCTTTCAAGAGAACGGGTATTTTCAATATAATCAAATATCTCAGGCTCCGTCAAAGCTCCTATCAGTTTTTTGTTTATCTCTATTAATGTTGCTATTCCCTGCTTTCGTCTGTGATAATTTGCTACACTATCAATATCAATAGCGGTGATTTCAGAAGAATATATTACAAAGAACGAGTCGCTTAAGCTACCCTTGATTTTCATTAGCCTGTCACCGCTATCTTCCAATTCAAAGCCCACAATTTTTGTAACGTTTATTCCGTTCATTTCATAATAGCCCTTGTCAACATCCGTATATACTATAAAATCTGTATAACCGTAGGCTATAAAATGGGCAAGGAGCTCGTGGATACCCTCTTTACTAAATATTATTACCTTCATTTTCCACACCTCTTTTTTTAGTTAGTATGGAATAACGTAACTAATTTATACATAAAAAGCGCCTGTTGAAAACAAGCGCTTTTCTGTCATTTTATATTTTTAATTACGTTTTCTATTTGCTCGTAAGTCATACCGCCTACGAAATTGAAGACTATAATACCATTTTCGTCAAGAATAACGGTATACGGATAAAATGAATCCCCTCCAAGCAAATCATAAAATTCTTCACTCGAATAAGCGTCGTTTGGGTCAATGGGGTTGTCCTTTGCAAAGATAATATTTGAATCACTATAATTGGAAGCGATATACTTTGGAGCAGCTTTAAAATCAACATTTGTATGTACCGCTACAACTGTTACACTGTCCTTATATTCGGTAGCAATTCTATCAAAATACGGTAGCTCTGCTTTACATGGACCACACCAAGTGCCCCAGAAATTGATAATTGTTATCTTTCCTGTTGCGGAAGGGTCGATTATGGCGCCGGTCTTTCCACTACCATCAAAAATTTCAGCCGAGTAGGACGGGCAAAGATTACCAACCTTGTTTCCAACAGGAGGTAAAATAACAGCCTTTCCGTCTTCTACCATGCCATATATGTATTCAAGCTTGATTTTTACCAACGGAGAGGAAAGCGGGTTTGCAAATTCTCTTATTAACAAATCAATTTTTTCCTGCTCTATTTTTATCTTTGCTTCTTCGTTGCTATCCTTGATTTCAAAGCATCTTTCACGAAGGGTGACATCGCAATTCCATTCATCAGCGAGCCAATTAAGGCGCGCTTCAATATGCTCACAAAGATAACCGATTACTGTTGTTTCGTCCTTATCTAATTTATACGAATAATAACCGTCAACAAAATTGAATATGGGTGCCTGTGCTTGCCATCTGTCATAGTGCGTACCGTCATAATATACAGGCCATTTTGCGTAATTGTCGGAGTGCCACCTTGACCTCTCCATAAAAATGGATTGTCCAATGTCCTCTACTTGACTATATACGTATCCGCCTGCATCTATCATATCGAATATATCGTCATATACTCTTGCAAGCGCCTTTGTCACAAGCGCATTAAACTCGCTATGCTGAGTAAGTCCTGCCCAAATGCTTCTGCCTCTTGCCCAATAGCCCTCAGGGTTGGATGCACCGTTTTTATGTATGTTTCCAAGTGTGTTATCACAGTCCCAAAGCGGTCCCTTTACTATCTTTGAAAATTCTCCGTTAACGTCTGCATCCTTGTAAAAGTACATACTTGACGAACCTGCGTCGTAGTTTCTGCCAAGCTCTGCCATAATGTAAGCATAGGCTAAAGAGTCAACGTCTGCATATTCGCTGTAATGCTTGCCTAAGCGGTTATATCCGCTTTTTGACATTATTGCTTCTTCCATTTCGCCAAAAAGGGTTGCAATATATTCAATTTGCTCCTTCGAGGTGTATTCGGGAGATTTAACAACATAGTGGCTACCGTTTTCAGTAATGAAATAGCAAAGCTCACCACTCCAATAGTTATTATCAAGCTCTACAAGATAGCCACCTGTTATGTCGTCGGGATTTACAATGCCGGGAATGTAGGTATATTCTGTTATAATTGTGTTTGGAATGCCGTTTACCTTTACAGGTGTTTCGGAATAAGTAGCATTAAGAGCATCGTTTAGCTTTTCAAGCTCCAAAATATCAACCCTTGCGGAGCTGATGTTAACCTTTTCGCAAAGGAGATAAACTCCGTAATACTGTCCGTCAAGCCAAAGGTCAACATTTCTGAATTCACAGGTGTGCATACCTAAAAGCGCGCCAATTTGATACATAATATTATTTCTGATAAGGGATTGGTCATCGTAGTTTGCAAGCAAAATCCAGGTTTTGCTCTCTCCCATACCATAAAGGTCTGTTTTAGTATCTAACTTAATTTGGAATGGCTTTTTTGCGTATGCCTTTGTGGCATTTCCTCTTACCTTAATTTCACTTTTATTCTCCACGTCAGCATACTCATATGTGCCGTCCTTGTTAATAATTGTAATATGAGCTGCTTCGTCCTTACCGTTTGTGGAGGTGAGGGTACGCTCACCTATACTTGTTTGCACGTGCACACTTGGCAAATTGTCTGCAAAATTAAAAACTAAATAATTTGCGGAACCGTTCGAATAAACGGTGAGCATATAAAACTCCTGACCGGTGGGAGTTTTAGTTTTAAAAGGAGTCAAGTCAACTCTTGTTCCGGTTGGCAAATCAACAGTTGTTCCTTGTGCGTTTTTGTAGGTAACGGTTTTTGTACCGCTATGAACAAGCTTAACGCTGCTTGGTGAAATGTAGGAAGGAAGGTTAAAGCTCGTGTCCTGTGCCTCAAAAATTCTTCCGTCGTCCGCCTCAACGCTTACCTCTGCCGCACCAACTGCGACCGTCAATATAAACAACGAAAGAACAAGAAACGTAAAAACGATTATTTTTTTCATTTTATTCCTCTCCGTATCTTTCAGAATAGTAATCCCTGTCAATGGTTAAAACCAAATGGTAAAGGGGATTTATTTCCTTTATTTTTTCCGATAGCTGACGACATAGCTCCTCATTTGATAAGGTAAACTCGGTAGTTATGCTTACATCAAACAAAACATTTGTATGAGTCACGCCTTTAACAATACGAAAATCGTGCATAGACACAGGCTGAGAATATTCCTGTGAAAGTGATGAAACAATTTCCAAGCATTTATGTCTTAGCTCATTTGTTTCCGGGTCGGAAATAGATATCGGATCCATATGAATAACGAGATTAATGCCCTCGTTTTTCAAAAAGTCTGCCTCGATGTTATCCATCAAATCGTGGCTATGCATAATTTCCCCATCTGCATCGATTTCAACGTGAACGGTTGCAAAGCATCTGTTTGCTCCATAGGAATGTATCACCAAATCGTGTATGCCAAGCACACCCTCATAGCTCTTGATTTTTTGAATGATGTTATGGGTAAATTCCTTGTCGGGTGCTTCGCCAATCAAGGTGTTTGAAGATTCCACAACAAGCTTAATGCCCATTACCATAATGTAAACCGCAATTACAATACCGATTACCGCATCTGTGTAAGGTCCTGTATATGGGGTGAGAATCATACCCAAAACAACCGCGCTTGTGGCAATAACGTCGCTGATACTGTCAATAGCGGTTGCCTTCAATGCCTTTGAGTCAATATGCTTACCTAATTTGAAATTGAGAATAGCTACAAGCACCTTGACGATAATTGTAGATGCTAAAACGATTATAGCAACCAAGCTATAATCCTGCTCTGTTGGCTCGCCAACTATTTTTTCAATGGAAGCGGACAGCATCTCAAAGCCCAAGAAGGTAACAATAATAGAAATTAACAGGCTTGCCAAATACTCCATCCTTGCGTGTCCATAAGGGTGGTCCTTGTCCGCAGGCTTGCCTGAAATCGTATAACCCACAACAGTCAACACATTAGAGCCTGAGTCGGACAGATTATTAAGAGAGTCGGCAATAATGGAAATGCTACCGAAAACAAGACCGAACACTAGTTTTATCGCAAACAAAACCACGTTTGCAAAAATACCAATAAAGCCTGCAAATCTACCAACGCGCACTCGCACCTCGGGATTTTGCGCCTCGCTATAATTTTTTATGATTTTTTCTAACATTAGTCTTCCTTTACCGCAATAATATCCTTAGCATAAGGCAAGGACATAATCCAATCACACATAACGTGCCACTCAGCAAGCTTGTGTGCCCTTCTTGCATAGTATATGCTGATAAGAGTTTCGTAGTTAAAGGTACAGGTTCTCATTTGGTTATAGCTTGAGGGAAGCAACTGAATCATATCGTGCCAGTATGCCTTGTCCTTAGTTTCAATATATTTCAGTCTTGCGTCCTCAAGATATTCAATAACGCTGTCAAGCACCTTCAAAGCACCCTCGCTCATTCTGTCACAGCTAAAGTCTGCTCTTTCAAACTGCTTTGAATGGATTTTGTGCATGGTTGACGTGGAGTTGGCAACGGTTGCAACCTTGTAGGTATCATACTCCTTCCACCAATAAAGAGGCGCTGTTATATCAACAGACACAAAAATTTGGCGAAGATATTTTCTGTGGTCAGAACCTGCCTTTGCCAATTTTTTTGCCAAGCCAAGGTCGTTTTCACCCAAAACGTAATTGCCCTGTTCATCATAATAGCTATCGCTCTTTGCCCAAGAATTTAACGGATTGCGCGCACCGCGAATAGCATTTTCAAAATTCATTACGCTGTATCTTTCAATCTTTATCATATTTTCCTCCGAACAATAAGATATTTATTATATATTATCACATTTAACAGCGATTGTCAACTGTCCTAATTTCGTCATGCATTGGGATTTTTATTTCACTGTGCATAAATCTTTTTTTCAAGGCAAATAATAGGTTTGCAATTTAATTTGAAAGGATTTTTATCATGGAAGAAAACGATAAGAAAAATTTAAGAGTTTTTTATTTGTCATTAGCAGTTATTTTGACGGTTGTTGCAATTATGATTATTGCTATTACCGTTGCAAAGAGAAGTGAGCCTGTCGAGCCCCCTACAGGATCAACACAACAAAGCCAAAACACTCCAAGCTCCGACAATACGGATGCAGGATTGGATGAGGAAAACAAGCTTCCAATCTTTGTTTCTCCTCTTGCAGATTGTACCATTGATATGGATTTCAGCGACACTGTGTTGGTATTTTCTCCAACTATGGAGGATTACCGCACTCACACAGCAATCGACTTTACCGCTCCCTTAGGCACCGAGGTAATGGCTGTGGCTGACGGTGTTGTTAAAAACATTTGGAATGACCCTTTTATGGGCACTTGCGTATCTATTGAGCATACAGGAAACGCTGTAAGCTACTACAAAAATCTTGACCCTGTAGTTAAGGAAGGTCTTGAAATTGGCACATCTGTTAAGGCTGGAGATGTTATTGGCGCAGTTGGAGAAAGCGCTATGAATGAAATTGCCCAAGACCCACATTTGCACTTTGAATTAAAAGTTGATGATAAATGCGTTAATCCAAAGGACCACATTAAGCTGCCAACACCAGAGGTAACGCCGGATAGCAGTAATAAATAATAGCAAAAAGGTGTACTTTTACGGTACACCTTTTTACATTTCAATTCAAAAACAGCACACAGGGTCAAGAATTTTTTCAAATTATGCCCAACGCATACCTGTCGGCTTTGCTTCCTTAATCATAACGCTGTCAAGGAATTCAACAGCCTTTTTAAGTCCTTCATCAATAGTCATCAAGCTATCCTCGTGCTCAATTGAAAGAACCTTATCATAGCCAACAAGACGAAGGTTAGAAACAAACGCTCTCCAAAACTCCTCGTTGTTACCGTAGCCTACTGTACGGAAAATCCAAGAGCGATGAATTTCATCACCGTAGTGCTTTGTATCAAGAACACCGTTAACTGCTGTATTAGCCGCATCAACCTTTGTGTCCTTTGCATGAACGTGATAAATTGCACCTTCAAGGGCTCTAATAGCCATAACAGGGTTAATTCCCTGCCAAATCAAGTGAGATGGGTCAAGGTTAGCACCAATGACATCACCAACTGCATTTCTTAGCTTCAAAAGTGTTTCGGGGTTATATACGCAGAAGCCAGGGTGCATTTCAAGAGCAATCTTTGTTACACCGTGATCCTTTGCAAAAGCGGTTGCCTCTGTCCAATAAGGAATAAGCACGTCGTTCCACTGATAGTTAAGTGTATCAAGGAAATCATCAGGCCATGGGCAAGTTACCCAGCTTGGTACCTTGGCATCAGGGTCAGAGCCAGGACAACCAGAGAAAGTGATAATAGTGTCAATGCCAAGCTTTTCTGCCAAGAGAATTGTGTTTCTCATATCCTTGTCAAACTGTGCTGCGATCTCCTTATTTGGATGCACAGGATTGCCGTGCGTTGCAAGAGCACAAATTTCAACATCGTACTTCTTAAATGTGTTCTTAAATTCCTCCAAAGCGGCAGGGTCATTAAGAAGCTTTTCAGGATCGCAGTGATCCTTGCCTGGATATCCGCCTGCGCCGATTTCAACAGAATGAACGCCCAAAGAGGAAATTATCTTAAGAGCCTCGTCAAGGGGCTTGCTACCGTAAAGGTTAGCCAAAACGCTTAATTTCATATGTATTCTCCTTTTTAAAGCAAGGGGCGAAATGCTTCACCCCTTGGTTGATTTTTAGTTAAAGTAATATGGCTTACCTGTCTTAGCAGACTCGTAAATACCCTCAAGAATTTGAGTTACACAGTATGCCTGCTCAGGCAATACAGTTGGCTGTGTGCCGTTGATAACAGCTTCAATCCACTGCTTAGCTTCTTGGTTACCAGCATTGTATCCACCTGCATCATAGAAAGCAACACCCTTACCGTCAAGGTTAGGAGTTGTCTGATACATCTGATTGTGCTTAACACCGTTGATTTCGAGGATGCCCTGGTCAATCATCTTAGCACCTGCTTTTGTACCGCAGATAGTTGTGCAAGCTTCCTTTGTATCTGTCATATTGATAGCCCAAGAGGACTCAAGAACGATTGTAGCGCCGTTTTCCATAACGATAAAGCCGAATGCACTGTCCTCAACAGTAAATTCCTCAGGCTTCCACTGACCGAATACGTTAGCGGCTTCCTTCTGGTCGTTGAGCTTGTGATATGTAGTACCAACACAGTACTTTGGCTTATAGTTGTTCATTGTCCAAAGTGTCAAGTCAAGAGCGTGTGTACCAATGTCGATAAGTGGACCGCCACCCTGCTCATACTCGTTAATAAATACGCCCCATGTAGGAACTGCTCTTCTTCTAAGCGCTGTTGCCTTTGCGTAATAAATATCACCAAATACGCCCTCATCTGCTTCTTTCTTGAGATAGATAGCGTCTTTTCTCTGTCTGTTCTGATAGCCGATTGTGAGCATCTTGCCCGTTCTCTTAGCTGCATCAACCATCTTCTTTGCTTCCTCAGCGTTGATAGCCATTGGCTTTTCGCACATTACGTGCTTGCCTGACTCAAGAGCGTCAACAGTAATGAAGCTATGGCTTCTGTTAGGAGTGCAAACGTGAACAACATCAATGGTGTTGTCCTTCAAAAGCTCCTTATAGTCGGTATAGGTCTTAGCGCCCTCTACACCGAATTTCTTTGCAGCATCAATTGCTCTTTGCTCCACAATATCACAGAATGCAACCATTTCTGCCTCTGCAACCTTTGCAAGGGATGGCATGTGCTTGCCGTTTGCGATACCACCGCAACCGATGATACCAATTCTTACTTTCTTACCCATAAATTTATTCCTCCGAACAAATATATTATTTATAGTAAAAGTATAACACACTTTCCAAGCTTTTACAAGTATTTAAGCGAATTTTTATGATAAAATTCCGTGACTTGTTACTAATACCTCTCCGCTTGTGTTTACAACCCCAAAGCTTCCGTTTAAGCCTATGGACCCCGGATTAAATAAACGTATTTTTTTGTCTGCTATTTCCACCATGTCATCCAATGGAATATGTGTATGACCGAAAAAAACAGCATCCGCTCCTAACTCTCTTGCGCGATATGCTAAACGACTGCATCCGCTTTTCGCTCCGTACAGATGTCCGTGAGTGATGAAAATTTTAAAATTTTCCAAGCAAATAAGCTTTTCATCTTCATAATCACGCGCAAAGAAATCACAATTTCCTTTAACAATAAAAAACGGTATTTGAGGGTATTGCTCTTTAACGTATTCAGCATCTTTTATGCCGTCTCCCAAGAAAATTATGCAATCGCATTTTGCGTGGTGAAGGTCAATAGCCTCTTTAATTCTATGGGAATTGGAATGTGAGTCGGAAAAAACTAATATTTTCATAATTGCTCCTTTGTAGCAAATAAATTCAAAATACATAACATAGTAATACAATAAATGGAGGTGACGCAATGAAAATCGACAAAAAAATGCTCGACCAGATTTTAACAATGAACGATGACCAGCTATGGAAGACTATTCAACTGGTCGCATCAAAATCAGGGCTCAATTCTGCAAAAAATCTGGAGCGCCCAAAGGATATGTCCAAAATCAGAAATACCTTGTCGGAAATAAATGACGAGGATATTTCACGAATCGGTGAGCTAATTAAAAAGGGGAAAAACAATGGCTGAAAGTGACTTTACCGAAATACTCGAAAAAATCGCCAACAATCCCGATGTTATCGAAAAGCTTACATCCATAACGCAAAGTACCGCAAAGGATAGCCCGCAAGAGGGATTATCCAAAATAATGGACGCGATTTCACCGCTAATAAATCAAATTTCAAGTGAAGGAAAGGTGGAAAAATCAGATACTCCCCCAAGTAAAACCGATGAGCCACCACTTTCTGTTCCTTTAGCCAAGCTTGGTGAAAAGATAACTAAAAACTCCAAGCTTTTAATGGCATTAAAGCCTTATTTAAGCCGCGAGAGGTGTGAAATTATTGATACAATTGTAAAGATAGCGCAAGTCGGAGATTTGATGAAGCTGGTAAAATGAGGTAGATATGTTTACTAAATATAACAACATAAGCGTTCCTAAAAATTATAGTGGAAATAGATTCAGGCAAGTAAGCGAGGACACGGAAACGAAAATGCACCGTGCCACTGTCGCCAACGTAAAACCAAATGAAGCAAAAACCTCGGTTTCACCATATTTTCAAGCACAGTTAACCAACAGCCTTTCACTTGCGCAGGAGGAAGATGACAGAAATACCACAAATGAGGAAATTCTCGACACGGTACAAGAAGATGTCGAAGAATTTAACGACACTCCTGCGGATAAAAGTGTAGAAGCAGACATATCGGCACCCATATCAAATATTGCAGAAAATAAGCTAATGCAGCTTTTCAAGAATGTCAAAAACGATGATTTACTGCTTTTGGCACTAATCCTTTTATTCGCAAAGGATAACACTGAAAACGGCACCGACGCTCTTGTTATTCTTGCTCTTCTTCTGATGTACCATTAGCATCGTAAGAGTTGAAAATGTCCATAACATAAGTAACAAACGCTTGTAGCTCCATACCAAAAACCGCATAGCAAAACTTTCCTGTTTTATTTACAAGCTCTGTAATCATAAAGCTTGCACAAATTCTATTTGGCTTAACTACAAATTTGTACTTAACTCCTGTATCGTCGCAAAGCGAGGTCAAGTATATCAGTCGCATAGAAATTCTCGGATAAAGCTCCAACAGCTCACTCAAGCCTTCTGCATTTTTAAAGGTATTTGCACCAACCGAAATTTCCAACGAATATTCATCAAGCATTTTCCGAACACTTATTTCTATTGGATTTCTGTAATTTATCTCGTTCAATGCAATTATAGTGCCAACCGTAAGCGCGCTAAGGTGCGCATAATTCGTATACATTTCATCTTTATCATCTGTTTTAATTACGTCAAACTTACGGTAAGCAAAGCGAAGATCCGAGTGCATATATTGAACTATGCGGGTAATAAATTCATTCAACTTTACAACCTTGTTAGCCTCAGTGTTTACTATTTCGCTGTAGGTAGAAAAGAATCTTTTATCCTTTTCCATCTCGTCAAAGCAGTCCTTCTCACTGTGAGCAAAATAATACTCTATTGTTTTTGTAGCACCAATGCCGGCTGTTCTTAATATTAGTTTTTCAAATTTGGAAGCTTTTGGAGCAACAACATCAATCTTTTTATCAAAAATTGAGAATTTACGCACATAATCCAAATCAACAAATTTTGAAACATTGTCTCCTACCTTAACGGGATACAAATCAGTGACTGCTCTGTTATTCAAATATATTATTTTTCCGTTTAGGTCAGATACTAAGGTAGGTAGCTCACCTTTTCTTAATTCATTATTACTAATTTTCATATTTATTTTTCCTTTATTTCCTTTTATAGTTGCTTTTTTTATTACCATATGTTAGAATTAATAAAAGCCTATTAGGAGGAGATTTCTATGGATAACAAAAGCAAAACAACAAAATCAGTAGCTTTATCACTGTTAATTAAAGAATTCAATCTTGACACTATATACGCCCCTGAAAACTTGGACTCCATTACAATATCAAGACCTGAAATAAACAGACCCGGTCTGCCATTAGCAGGATTTTTTGATTATTTTGACCCGGAAAGAATACACATAATCGGTAGAGTCGAAGCTATTTATCTTGCAAAATGCACTCCGCAGGAGCGCAGAGATAAGCTGCGTGCTTTTATGGAAAGAAAGCCTGTTTGTATAATTATCGCCCGAAACATCGGTCCTTACCCTGAGATGCTCGAATTTGCTGAGGAATTTCAAATCCCTCTTTTGAAAACATCTGTTTCAACAAACAGCTTTATTTCTGCAGTTATTGCGTCTCTAAACGTACATTTAGCACCAACAATTACACGTCACGGTGTATTGGTTGAGGTTTACGGCGAGGGTATTCTTATAACAGGTGACAGCGGTATCGGAAAAAGTGAAACCGCAATAGAGCTTATCAAACGAGGTCACCGCTTGATTGCAGACGATGCCGTGGAAATCAGCAAGGTTTCCGAAAAAACCTTGGTTGGCAAGGCACCGGAAATCATACGCCACTATATGGAATTGCGCGGTATCGGTATCATTGATATCCGTCGTATTTTTGGTGCCGGCGCTGTCAAGGAAACCGAGAAAATCGAGCTTGTAATTAATTTTGAGCCTTGGATTGAAGGCAAAATATATGATAGGTTAGGTATTGAAACAGAATATATTGATATTCTTGGTATCAAGGTGCCTTACATTAATGTACCTGTTCGTCCCGGCAGAAACTTAGCGGTTATCATGGAAATTGCCGCTATGAATGCTCGCCTTAAAAAGATGGGCTACAATACAGCCGAGGAATTCAACAAAAAGCTCGAAGAGATATATAAATAATCAGGGTGGCATTTGCCACCCTTCATTATTTTTATGCTAAAGTAATGTGATACAATCTTGAAGGGTAAGATATAAAATCATATTCAAGCATAAAGCCTATATTCATTAGCGCCGCGCCTGTGTATATCTGCTCTCCACCATTTATTCTATACTGCTTTTCAGGACATAGACCCTTTACCTTAACGTATTCCGGAGCTGTGCAAGCGTCCGTTTCATAGCGCACTGCACAAACAAGAGCTTCGCTTCCGTCCGTCCTTACTGTTTCCCAAGCACAATACAAGCTTTCATCGGGAGTAAACGGAGAAATCAATCTATAATAGTCGCCACGTTGAATAAGCTCATAATACTTCTTAAATTCTTTTATTTGGCGAGCGATCTCTTCCTTTTCCGTATCCGTCATCTTGGTAACATCAAGCTCTAAGCCATATGTACCGAAATATGCTACATTTCCTCTTGTCTTAAGAGGTGTTACGCGGGCATTTTGATGATTAGGGCAAACAGAAACGTGAGCGCCCATTGTAGAAACAGGGTAAGCAAAGGACGTGCCATACTGAATCTTGAGTCGGTCAATAGCATCACTATTATCACTTGTCCATACCTGTGGCATATAGTATAACATACCCATATCAAAGCGTCCACCGCCACCTGAGCAGCTTTCAAATAAAATATCAGGGTATTTTGTTGTTATCCTTTCCAACAAATCATATAGTCCAAGCATATAACGGTGGTAAACCTCACCCTGCTTATCTGCCGGTAAAGCAACGCTGTAAAGGTCTGTTATGTGTCTGTTGAAATCCCACTTAACATATGATATGTTTGCGCTGTCAAGAACATCTACAAGCTGATTATATATGTTATCTACAATTTCCTTGCGTGAAAAATCTAAAACATATTGATTTCTTGATATCTGTGGCATTCTGTTCGGCATTGCAAAGGCATAGTCGGGGTGTGCACGGTACAGGTCGCTGTCCTCGGAAATGCACTCCGGCTCAAACCATATGCCAAATTTCATTCCCTCATCATTTATTCTTTTGGCAAGCTCTGAAAGTGTACCTTGAAGCTTTTTTTCATTTGGTATCCAGTCACCCAAAGCGCATCTATCATTGTCACGCTTACCAAACCAGCCATCGTCCATAACAAAAAGCTCAACTCCCATTTTATGCGCTTCATGAGCCATTGCTACAAGCTTATCTGCATTAAAATCAAAATACGTGCCTTCCCAGTTGTTAATAAGAACAGGGCGAACAGCGTTTTTAAACTTTCCTCTGCAAAGGCTATTGCGAATAGCTCTGTGGAAGGAGTTTGACATTTTTCCAAAGCCTTCGTCGCTGTATACCATTGCCACCTCAGGACAAGTAAACTGACCGTTTGGCTCAATTTCAAAATTAAAGTTTTCGGGATTAATGCCTGCAACTATACGAGTCTTTTCCTGTAGGTTCTTTTCAGCAGAAATCAAGAAATTACCGCTATACACAAGGCCAATTCCCCAAGCAGAGCCATATTCCTCGTTTGCATTTTTATCACAAACTACAACAAATGGATTTTCCATATGTGAGGATGCGCCACGCATGCTTCCAACTGACACCTGTGAATGCTTAATTCTTGTTCTTTCAAGCATTCTTTCTCGGGTATGTCTTCCGTGAAAATATACCATATCATATGTACCGCAAGGCAAGTCAAGAGTAAGCGTCATTGCTTTTTCAAGCTTTATGGAGCTATTCGTCTTATTTTCAACGACTACACTTCTTGTAATCAAGTCATAATCTTCAAAAACGCCGTAATATAAATGAAAATATACATCGTTTGTGTTGTCCTTCAAGGTAACTATCAGCGTTTCTGCCTCGTCGCCGTAGAAGGATGGCAATCCCTTCAAGCTATATTTGCCCTTTTCCGTTTTTGCAGAAACAAAGCGAGGCTCTGCACCAAATGAACCGTCCCCATTGCGCACACCCATGGAGGTTAATCTAAAGTCACCTATTCCCGCACAGGAAAGCTCTTGATGTAATGCGTTATAGGAATATCCCCATTTTCCCTCTTTAATGTTTTTGGGATTTGGCGAAAATGACGCCCCGAATACACATTCAACACCATAATGCATATCCATATAATCCATTTTAGCTCCGTAATATGTATGCTCCAAAACACCTAACTCGTCAACCTTCATTTGATACATCGTGTTTTTCGTAGTCAAGGTGTAGGTTTTGTCTACATTATTAATTATAATAGCCATCTGATCCTCCAAAAATGCTTTTTCTTTAGTATAACACATTATGTTAAATTTTGCAATTAATATTAAAAAAATGGGCTGAAAATCAGCCCATTTTTATTCAAAATCGATTATTTTCTGATAGTATCGCTATACTCATACCAAGCCATATTCCACTCGGAAATGATTTCGTTAGCGGTCTCTAATGCAGCCTCATATACAGCGGTAAAGTTTGGTTTACCTGAGCTATAAGACTCATTCTGAACGGAGTTGAGCAAGCCTTCCCAACCGTGCATATAACCTTGGTCATAGCAAAGGTTAGAGAAGATGTAGTTTTCAATAATCTCCATACTCTCAGCAGCTGTATCAGGGTCAAGGAATGTTCTCAAGTTTTCCTTGTAAGCAGACATAACGTGCTTTTGACCTGTGTAAGAAAGGATTTCGAAGAAGTAGTCAGACATTTCTCTGTCAGGTGTTGCCTTAGGAATACACATTACAACGCTCTGATATGAGCATGGTGTGTAGTATGTATCCTGTGATTCAGAGAGCTTTGGACATGGGAGCAAGCCAACCTTGAAAGCATCTGTCTGGTTTTTGAAGTAAGATGTCTTTTGGATAACTTCATCATAGAACAAAAGTCTACCTTCAGTAAATGCCTGTTGCATTGTGTCATAACCGCCTGTCCAGTTTGTTCTTGCCCACTCAGAGTTCTGAATAACAAGAATCTTGTCGATAAGTGTAGATACCTTTGGATCGTTCAAGGTGATGATATATTCCATACCGTACTCTGTTAAGCCAACAGAAACCTGCTTAATGCCGCTATATTGATAGAAACGTGACAAGTTAGTTGTACCGAAGCCGTATGTATCGTTATCAGTCCATTCAGGTTCGCCTGTGTTCTTTGTAACGAGCTTCGCAACGTTTGTCATTTGGTCAATTGTCCACTTACCGTCCTTAACCATCTGATAGAGGTTAGGGAAATCCTTGATACCCTTTGTCATAGCTACGTTGTAGTATGTCAAATAAGAGGTTTCTTCATCAAGGAAGCTAAAGTCACCGGCTGCAAACAAGGTGTGCTCCTGAACAGTGTATGTTTCAATAGACGCTTGATTGTAGTATGACTTTGTCAAATCAATGTATCTTCTGTTAGCAAGGTCGTAAATGCTGTTTGTACCAACTATTGTCTGTGCTTCCAACATACGTGGCATAGCAATGTGATACTTTGTGCTTTCGGAGCCTGCAACAATTGCCTCACTTAAAAGAGTAGCAATATGGTTACCGCGTGCGTTAATCCAGTTAAGCTCAACGCCATATGTATCTCTGATGTCTGCTGCTCTTCTAAGAATTGCAGAGTTGATAAGGTAACCAAATCCTGCTGTGCTGTTCCAGTCGTTAGGACCAACAGTCAACTCAGCCTGTGACCAAGGAGCGCCTGCTTCCGGGCTATTCCAAGTTGTTGCAAGGATGTTGAGTGTCTTGCCGCTCCATTTTTCCAATGTAACAGGTGGTTCTTCATCTGGTGGAACAACAATAACCGGTGGTTTTGGTGTGGTGCTTGTTGTGCCGCTTCCGGAGCCTGGTACGGAGCTATCTGTTGTAGAGCTACCTGTTGTGGAGCTATCTGCACTGCTAGGTGGAACAACAGAACTATCAGTTCCGGAATTTCCTGTTGAATCTTCTGTGTCGTCAGGCTTAGATTCTACCGGTTTGTCAGAATCGCTTGGATTTGTTTCACTACCATCTGATGGAGTTGTAGTAGTTGATGAGTCAGTTGTACTTGACGAGCTATCAGTTGTTGAGCCGCCATTTACGCTTGGCTTACTACCTTCCGGCTTTGATGATTCCGGCTTAGAGCTTTCAGTAGTAGGCTCAGAAGAAGAAGCCGGTGGATCTTGAGTTTCACCGCAAGCTACGATGCATGGAAGAAGCATACAAGCTACGAGTAAAAGTGCGAAAATCTTTTTCATTATTAACCTCCTAATAAAATATTTAACATTTCGCCGTGAGTATTATACTATAATCTTCCACAAAAATCAAGACAAAACGAACAAATATTTGTAAAAGATTTATAAACCCATACAATTATGGTTAATAATTATCAAACAACACCCTGTGCAAGCATTGCGTCAGCAACCTTTATAAAGCCTGCAATATTAGCGCCTGCAACCAAATCATCGCCTAAGCCATACTGGTTTGCTGCCTTGATGGAGTTGTTAAATATGTTCTTCATAATGCCCTTGAGCTTTTCGTCAACTTCTTCTGCTGTCCAGCTATAACGCATAGAGTTTTGTGACATTTCAAGACCGGAAACAGCAACGCCGCCTGCGTTAACTGCCTTAGATGGAGCAACTATTACACCGTTAGCCTTCAAGTAAGCAATAGGCTCGTTTGTTGTAGGCATATTGGAAACCTCAACGTAGTACTTAACTCCGTTTGCAACGATTGCCTCAGCTTCCTTCATGCCAACCTCGTTCTGTGTAGCGCAAGGCATCAAGATATCTGCCTTAACACCCCATGGCTTTTC
>JAZSGX010000013.1:0-11296 GCA_045532975.1 Eubacteriales bacterium
ATTATGTCATCTGCCTCGTAGCCTTCAAGCTCGACAACATTAAAACCTAAGAGCTTTACACATTCCTTTGCGTATGGCATTTGTGCCGCTAAATCCTCAGGCATTGGCTTTCTTTGCGCTTTATAAAAATCGCATGCCTTATGGCGGAAGGTTTTTGCACGCAAATCGAAAGCAATAACAGCATAGTCAGGCTTAACGTGGTCAAGATGCTTTTTCAAAATTGTCATCATGCCGAAAATGGCATTGGTTGGGATACCCTCCTTTGTTGTGAGAGGGCGAATACCGTAATATGCGCGGTTTAATATACTGTTTCCGTCAACAATTAGCAAATTTTTCATTATTTATTACCGCTTTCATTAAGTGCATTTTCAATAGCGATAGCAAGCTGATCTGCACAGGAGGTATTTTTAAAGCCGCATTTGTTACCTTTGAGAATTGATATAAGCTTTTCTGCCTCCATCCCCTCAACGAGCTTAGAAATAGCCTTTAAATTTCCGTTGCATCCGCCCATAAAGGAAACACCGGATACAATACCGTCATTTATTTCAAAATTGATAGTTGAAGCGCAAACGCCTCTTGTCTTAAAGGTGTAATTCATAAAAATCTCCTTAATTTACAAAAAATTAGTAGAAAAATGAAACAAAGTATGTTAAAATGTTCGTACTAAATGTTATTTTAACAAAAATTGGAGAAAATATCAATATGAGAATGAAAAAAAAGAAGTACGGGCACGAAAGATTGAACCTGTTAGGCGAGCTTTTGGTGGACGACGTTGAAAATTTTATCGAAAGTAAGGATGAAATTTTTGCTGAAAAGAAGCCGTTGCGAATTGAAATCGGATGTGGCAAGGGCGATTTTATTTGCGGAAAATCAATTCAAGAGCCTGATTATAATTATCTTGCAATTGAAAAGATTCTTGACGTTTGTGTGCTTGCAGTTGAAAATTACGCAAAATCAAGAGGTCTTGGCAATTTAGCAACAAACGGAGGTTGGGAAGCAGAGGACGGTACAGTTTATCCTCTCGGTAGTGAAAGCATTAATTTTGGTAAAGAAAAGCTTGGTAATGTGCGTTTTACTATCGGTGATGCTAAAGAGCTTTTGACACACATTCCCGATAATTCCGTAGAGAGTCTTTTCATTAATTTCTGCGACCCATGGAGCAAAAAGGGTCATACAAAGCGCAGACTCACATACATTGAGTTTTTAAAGATGTATTCAAGAATTTTGAAACCAAACGGAAGAATATATTTTAAAACCGACAACCGACCACTCTTTGATTTTTCTTTGGAGGAGGTTGAAAAATCACCATTTGTGCTTGAATATCATACATTTGATTTACATAATTCAGAAATGAATGATGTTAATATTCAGACTGAATATGAGCGTAACTTTAGCGCAAAGGGATTTTCAATAAATATGCTTGTTGCAAGGAACGAAAAGTAAGTAACTCTAAGTTTTCTTGACATATAATGTAATGAGGAGAAATCCTTAAATTTATGCGTTGAGGAAACGAGATGAAGATAAATATTGTATCAAGAGACAAAAGGTACTTGCTTGTAAAGGAGCTTTTGTGTCAAAAAGGCTATGAGGCGCGCATTTGTTATTCCAATGAGGTGGATAGCTGTGATGTTTTGCTCCTGTCCGTCCGTGCTGAGCTGAATGATGATGAGCTTAAAGAAGCACTTTCGAGAATAGATAAAGAAACGGTTGTTTTGTGTGGTAATGATGAAAGAATAGATAGGCTGTTTAGCGATAAAATTATCAATTACGCTGTTATCGATAATTTTGTCTTAAAAAATGCGTATCTTACCGCAGAGGCAACGGTTTCTTTTTTGCATAGTACGTTAAATGAAGGCGTTGCGGGCAAGCGTATTTTTGTGTCCGGCTACGGTAAAATCGGCAAGGAGCTTGCAAGAATACTGAAATCAGTTGGCGCAAAGGTCGGTGTCTATGCAAGAAGGAAAGAGGTAAGAGAGGCAATTTGTAAGGATGGAGTTATTCCGTTGTCTCTTGAAGAATGCGTGAGCTATGACATTATCATAAATACAGTGCCAAGTGTTATTTATTCGAGCGAGCTGATTGACAAAATACCGCAAAGTACCACAATAGTGGAGCTTGCATCACATCCTTATGGTTTTGAAAAGCTGGACAGAGTGATTTTTGCTTCGGGTTTGCCGGGAAAGATACTTTCAAAAAGTGCATCCTTTGTTGTCTTTGATACGGTATGTGACATCCTTTCCAAAATGGAAAAGGAGTAGAGTATGATAGGTTACGCCCTTTGTGGCTCGTTTTGTACCCACAAGAAAAGCCTTGAGGAGCTTAAAAAATTAAAGGCTCAAGGCTACGATATACTACCGATTATGAGTGATAACGTTTACAATATAGACACAAGATTCGGTAAAGCGGAAGACTTAAAGAAAGAGATTGAAGAAATAACTAAAAATTCAATAGTGCATACAATAGTTGAAGCTGAACCGTTAGGTCCCAAGATTTCCTTGGATGCCCTAATAATTTCCCCGTGTACAGGCAATACTCTTGCAAAAATAGCAAGAGGTATAACCGACACTGCGGTAACTATGGCGGCTAAGGCACATTTAAGGTCGGACAGACCAACGGTGTTAGCACTTTGCTCAAATGATGCACTTTCAGCTAATTTGCAAAACATAAGTATATTATTGGAAAGAAAAAATGTATTTTTTGTTCCGATGAAGCAGGATGACCCAAATGGAAAACCGCACTCTTTGGTTTGCGAGTTTTCCTTGCTTGATAAAACCTTCAAGGGAGCTCTTGAGAGAAAGCAGATACAGCCATTATTTATTTGAACGAGGAAAAGAAGAAAATGAAAGGAATTTTAAGGATACTGACAAGCAGAAAAATAGCTGCGGCAATTAATATTTTCGTGCAATTTGTTGTAATTTTTCTATTGGTAGCATATTTTGAAAACGCTTTTGTTTATTACTATGCAATAACTGCAGCACTTGCTATTGCATGCTGTGTTTATATCATTAACAAGAATATGAATTCAGGATATAAGCTGGCGTGGCTTCTTTTACTATTGCTTTTGCCAATGTTTGGATTCACGCTTTTCATTATGCTTGAGGGTAGCTGGTACACAAAGCGCACCAAGAGAAAAATGCTCACTATAACCGAGCGTATAAAGGATGGACTTTTGCAAAGGGACGATGTAGCTTTTGAAGACTCCTTTGCAAAAAAGCAATCCAAATATATAGAGGATTTTGCATATTCACCTCCAATTAAAAACACACGGAGCAAATATTTTTCTTGCGGTGAGGAATATTTTAACTCGCTACTTTGTGACCTTGAAACTGCCGAAAAGACTATTTATCTTGAGTATTTTATCATCAAGGAAAGCAGAATGTGGGACGAAATCAAGGCTATTCTTTGTAAAAAAGCTGAGGCTGGAGTGGACGTCAGAGTAATTTATGATGATTTCGGAAGCATTGATAAAATCAGTAAGAGGGAAACCAGAGCGTTGGCTTCAAAGGGAATAAAGATAAAGCCATTTAATCCCTTTGTGCCTGCCATTAGCTTGCTTTTGAATTATCGCGACCACAGAAAAATTTGTACCATTGACTCGAAAATCGCGTATAGCGGCGGAGTTAATTTAGGGGACGAGTATATAAATGAGGAAACACGCTTCGGGTACTGGAAGGATTCAGGAATTGCCCTCTACGGAGAGGGAGCATATAGCTTAGAGGTGTTTTTCTTAACCCTTTGGGAGTACATCACAAAAGAAAAGCAAAGCCTTGTCAAGCCCGAGTATGATGAATTTGACGAGGGGATATATCAACCCTACACAGATAGCCCTATCGACAATGAAAATGTTGGCGCTAACGTGTATATGAATATTATTTCTCAGGCACAAAAATATGTGTATATCAGTACTCCGTATTTTGTAGTAGATGACTCAATGCTAAAAGTAATTACAAATGCCGCAAAAAGCGGAGTAGATGTACGTATTGCAGTACCCCATATTCCCGATAAAAAGATAGTAAATCAAGCAACAAAATCCTACTATGCACAGCTCATTCGCGCCGGGGTTAAGGTTTATGAATATGAGCGTGGCTTTAACCACTCAAAAATAGTAGTATCTGACGATAAAATCGCAACGGTTGGCAGTGTAAATTTCGACTTCAGAAGCTTTTATTTAAGCTTTGAGTGCGGTGTTTGGATGTATAACACACCCACCGTTCTTGACGTTTTGGCAGACTATAATGCTATGCTTAGTGAAAGCATAAAAATTTCCCTTGAGGATTGCAAGGTTTCGCCAATCACAAGGGTTTTCCGCGCTTTAATTGCCGCCTTTGCCCCTCTATTTTAAAGAAACGGACGAGTGCTCACTCGTCCGTTTCTTTGTTTGGTTCATCTTGGTCATAAGATGCGTTCATTAACCCTTTGTATTTGCATTTAGGACATTTAAACAGTCTTGCTTCACTTTGTGAGTTTGTTTTCTCGCCAATAAAAATAGCACCGAAGCTTTTGTACCATTTTGGCTTGAATCTATGCTGACATTTAGGACAGCGCCGATAATCAGAGGCAACACTGTAAAAAATAAGAGCAAGGGAGGGGGCTATAAGCACACTCAGGATTAAAAGTGAAAGATACCATGGAACAGTGTAGCTTTCGCCGTCAAACCAGTTAATAGTGCAAGAGGAAAGCGTCAAAATCGTGGGCAACGCAAGAGATAATATAAACAGTTTTTTCATAGTACTTCCTTATCAAATTTCATAATATGATAGCCACAAGCCGTCAATTTTTTCATTGTGAAAAACGAATTTGATTTTCAATCCGATTTTTGTGAATTTTATAAGCTGATAGGCTATATTTGGGTGAATGTTGTCTTGCAGAGCATTTTCAAATTTTATAAATTCTCCGCAAGGCAAAAGCGCATCGCGACGTTTGATTTTCAATAAATCTCTTGGCAAATATTCTATCATTTTTTTGCTTAAATGCTGATATAATGTATCATAATCTTCAAAAATAAGTGCATAAGAACACTCTTTAACAATATTAGAAACCTCGGCAGATAATGAGAACGGTGTACTATTGAATTTGGAAGAGAAAATGCTATCGTTACATTCGATAATGGAAAGAGCTTCATTTAACAGTGATAACTCCTTGCTTTTACTTTCGACAAGAGCAATAATTTGAGCTTTTTTCGTGATGATTTCACTTTTTAAGTCTGTATTGTTTTCTTGAAGCTGTTTAATTGTGTCAACAGACAGACCGATGGTGCGCAGAACCATAACGTTTTTAATGTGATTAAGCTGTTCTTGAGTGTAGCATCTGCGAGATGAGAATGTACCTTTTGTGCTTGAAATGATATTCTTTTCTTCATAAAAACGTAACGTTCTTGACGTTGTCCCGAGCATTTTGCATACCTCGGTTATGTCATAAATTTCATTTTTGCTCAAAACCCCTCACCTCTTTTCAATCCAATTATATCACTTGACGTAGCGTCAATGTCAATAGCTTTTGCAAAAAAAGTGAGTGCCAAGCTGATGTTATCTCCTTAGTTAGTCTTGAAAATAACATTATTTTCAAGGCGAAACCATAAGAGGGTTACATCAAAATGCACTCACCCTTTCTTATTTATTATCCTTTGCAAATGGTGTGTATTTTTCAATTATATCAATAAACCATTGTTCGCCTCGAACATTATTGTATAATTCATTATTTTGAATATAATATAACTCTCGTTTTACATCATTACTTTCAAATCCAGAGTAAACCTTAGCTGTTTCAAATTTGACATTCTTTACAAGATATGAAGAATGAATTGTAGTTTTAGGCAGTTCGTCATATGCTTTTGCGTGGTACAAACCTAATTCGAGATTTTTTGCACAGTTTTCATAATCTTTTTCATAGCAATAACGACCTGCTAACCAAAGATAAAGCTCTGCTAAATGATAGTGGCTAAATCCATAATCACCCTCGTCATAAATAAGCTTTATAAAATCTACTGCTTTACTTAATATCCTTATAGATTCCGTATTTGTTTCTGCGTGTAAGCCACAATTTCTAATCTTTATATAAAGATTTTCTGAAATATCATAAATATTCCCTCTTACATACTCCCACCATTTTTCGCTACCTCTTTCGTAAAGCTCTTCTTTTTCTTCTCCCTGCATCTTAAATGGTAAAAGCTCTATATATTCCAAAGCTTTTTCTTCGTTTTCTGTATTGCAATAAATACCACTTAGTAAGCTTATGGCTGTATATCTAATCTCTTCGTCAAGGCACTCATTTAATATTCGTTTACATATAACCAAAAGTTCTTCCTTATGTGCTACTTTTTCAAAATCTTCGGCTAATTCGCCATTGTCTTTCTTTTTCCAATATTCTTCCCAAAAATATGGGTCATAGTATAGTGCCACTATATACTTTTCCAAAATTTTATAATCATTAGGGTATTCACGATATGCTTGGCAAATAAAATCAAATCTTTCTTTTTCCTTGCCGAGATTAGAAAGATGGTTGTATTCCTCTATTATCTCATCAATTTTAGTTTGTTTTTTAGCCAAATCAATGCCTAAAAGCTCGTCTGTTGTAACATTGAAAAAGTTTGCAAGCAACGGAAACATAGTTACATCAGGCAAGGAAACATTTGTTTCCCATTTTGATATTGTTTGAAAGGACACATTAAGCCTTTCTGCAAGCTCCTCTTGTGTTAAATTCATTTTTCTGCGTAATGCTTTTATTCTGTTGCCAAAATTCTTCATTGAAAATCTCCTTTAAGAATTATTTCCTCGAGGTTAATTTTATTCTAACACATTTTTCAAAGATTTCCATATAAAGCTAAGCGAATATTTTTCTAATGTCATTAGAATTTTCTATTTTAACAAGGGGGTGTTAACCAATGGTTGACAAAGTATATCAACTATCTCTTTACACTTTGCCGAATATATGCTACAATATAATTAGTTCCGGAGCAATAATTTCTCGGAGGTGTGTTGAATGTCAAATTTAAAAATAGGCGAAAAAATCAGAGCAAAAAGAAGAGAACGCAACCTTACTCAAGAAGAGCTTGCCAACAAGCTCTTTGTAAGCAAGGCAGCAGTAAGCAAGTGGGAGAATGAGGAAAGCTATCCTGATATAACTATGCTTCCTCAAATAGCACAGATATTTCATATAACAATGGACGAGCTTTTCGATTACACTCTTGAAGAGAAGCCTTTAAGTATCGTTAACGAATATCATTTCGGGTTCTCACTTGATGTAGTAGATAGACAAATTTTAAATTATGGTATCGCTAAAGAGTGCAAAGCTTATAAAGTAGGTGACACTTGGGAGATATGCGTTGATTTTATTTCTAATGAGGAAAATATCCCGCATATATTGCAAAAATACATTAAGCCAGGTGTACTTATTGACGGTTACAGTGTTAGACGAGCAGACGGAAAAGTTATAGATGATGATAAGCCGAATAAACATTATGTATGCAGTGAAAAGGTTTGGGAATACAATCGTTCCAATGAAAAATATATGTGGGCTATGTTAAGAGAACAGGCTGACATGGGCTTGATTGAACGAGAAGAAGGCTTCTAACTTCTCCACGGTTTCATTTATAAGCATAAAGACAGGGAGAAGGTTAACCTCATACCCTGTCTTTATTTCTATTTTTCAATTAGTTTAAGTGCTTTTTCAAACAGAACCACAAATCTTTCGTCATCGCGGACATTATCAAACCAATGCCAATTTTTCATAGCTCTTCTTATATCGTTTTTAAGTCCGAAAAATAGCCAAATATAAGGATTCCAAATCTTTGTTCCATTTTGCAAATGAATATATACCACATTTGAGTTATCGTTTTTATTAATCTTTGCATTGTCAAAAAGCTCAGGCTTTCCCACATCCATAAGCTTTCCTTCGGGAATTTCAATCCATTTTTCATACAAGTCAAATGATTTTTCAAGATACTCAAAACCCTCGTCAAGCTTGTTTGCACCAATTAAAGCTCCACCTGTTTTTAAGCATAGCTCGGCGTATGCACCAATCCAAGCTTCTGGTATCGTTCCGTCCGTTGAAATGCTTTCAAGCACTCGCATTTTGAATTTTGAAAGCTCGGCAGTTCTCATAGGATTTTCAAAGACCATTTTGAATCTGTCCCTTTCTCTTATATCGTGATAACGCATACAATCTCTGCCCAAGAAATGCATTAGGCTTAACAAATTATTTGCGTTGGATTGAGCCTGAAATCTTTCGTTGTCACATCTCTGATAGTATCGTTCTTCAAATCTCTCGTTTTCGCATTCTTGAAAAAGTCGAGGACTTTTGTTCTCCCAACTTTCAAATTCTTCATCAGGACAAACAATATTCATAAAAGCTATGGCACTTTGTCTTATCCACTCGGCTGTACATTCTTCCATTATTTTTTCGCAAATATGCTTTAAAAGGGGATACTCCTTTTCCCAGCAGTCTTTAATTTCTACTATTGAGCTACCTAAAACCTCCATAATATCGAAATTCTGTGGGTATTTTTTGTGATACGCCTTTGCCAATGATAAGCGTTCTTTATAATTTACTTTCCCGTATTTTTCAAAAAAGCTTTCTATATCACTTTTAACGCTAACCTCGTCGTTTCCTATAAGCTCGTCAACAGTAATTCCAAAAAAGTTAGCAATAGACGGAAGCAAAGTTATATCGGGATAGCCACCTCTTTCCCAATTTGATACAGCCTGAGGGGATACATATAAAGCCTTTGCTAATTCTTCTTGTGTTAGATCAAGGCGTTTTCTTTCTCTTGAAATAACCTCTGAAATTTTCAATTCTACCATAATAAAATCCTCCTGTGTAATTAGAGGGAGTGCACACCTTCTGTCATTATGATATCATTGTTTTTGGTGATAGTCAATAACTTTGGACTTTAGTTTTACTCAAGCAAAGCTTGAATTTTTAAAGCTTGATTTGCTTTGAAAAGAAAAATGGAGCATTGAAAAAGCTCCATTTAAGCTAAAATTTCCCACCAACGTCACAAAGTCCGTCAAAGTTCTTTTGGCGCAAATATTCGTATGCGGCAATAGCGGCGGAATTTGATTGGTTAAGAGAGCGCAAGCCCTCCTTCATTGGAATTCTTACGCATTTTTCTTTATACCTTTCAAGCAGGCTTTCGGGCAAACCACAGCTTTCACGACCGAAGAAAAAGAAAGGATTTTCGCCATAATCTATATCGGTATGACGGTGGGAAGCCTTTTTTGTGAAAAGATAAAATTCCGCGTTTGGATTTTTCTTGAAAAAATCTTCTATATTTTCATAGTAGAATATCTCCAAGTGAAACCAATAATCCATCCCTGCGCGCTTTAGCTTTGCATTGTCAATTTCAAAGCCAAAGGGCTTAATCATATGTAGCCTTGCGCCTGTTGCGGCACAGGTACGGGCAATATTACCTGTGTTTTGCGGAATTTCGGGCTCTAATAAAACTAAATTTAGCATATAACACCTCTAAGAAAAGTATAGGTATATTTTAATGTTTTTTACAAAGAAAATCAACATAAAAATAAAAACTTTATTAAATTTTCAAGTTTTTGTGGAAATTTAATAATTTATATAGTATAATGTATTCTGTATTACTATGGAAGGAAGCCATTTTTGGCGTAAAGAAATGGGACTTTTTTCAAAAATCTTCGGCACATACAGTGACCGTCAAATCAAAAAAATAATTCCTATCGTTAATAAAATTGAAAGCTTGGGAGACACCTTTAAGGCTATGTCCGACAGTGAAATGAGGGAAATGACCGATAAGCTGAAGGACAGGCTTTCCAAGGGGGAAACCTTGGACGATATTTTGCCCGAAGCATTTGCCCTTGTGCGTGAAGCGGCGGACAGAGTCCTTGGCAAGCGTCCCTTCCGTGTACAGCTTATGTGCGGTATTTTATTGCACCAGGGCAGAATAGCGGAAATGAAAACGGGTGAGGGTAAGACCCTTGTTGCCGTTATGCCTTCTTACTTAAATGCTTTGACAGGACAGGGTGTGCATATCGTTACCGTTAACGATTACCTTGCCCGTCTTGGTTGTGAGGAGATGGGCAGAGTGCACGAGTTCCTCGGACTTACAACGGGTCTTGTAGTTCACGGTCAGACAAGAGAGGAAAAAATAAGAGCGTACAGATGCGATATAACCTACGGCACAAACAATGAGTTTGGCTTTGACTATCTTCGCGACAATATGGTCATCTACAAGCAGGATATGGCGCAAAGAGGACACATCTTTGCCATTGTCGATGAGGTGGACTCAATTTTGATTGACGAAGCGAGAACTCCGCTTATTATATCAGGCGCAGGTCAAAAATCAACTGATCTTTATGACAGAGCTGATGCTTTAGTGTCTAAATTCAGAAAATTTGTTGTCAAGGAGCTTGATAAAAAGGTTGACCATGACGATGTAATAGCAGACTATATAGTTGACGAAAAGGGAAAAAGCGCAACCCTTACAAAATACGGTATCGAAAAGGCAGAGAAATTCTTTGATATAGAAAATTTGTCAGACCCTTCAAACTCGGAGCTATATCACCATATTCAGCAAGCAATAAAGGCTTACGGTATTATGCACCGCGATACAGACTATGTAATTCACGACGGTCAAATTATAATCGTTGATGCTTTTACGGGACGCTTAATGCCCGGCAGACGTTATTCTGACGGCTTGCACCAGGCTATTGAGGCTAAGGAAAAGGTTAAAATCCAAAGAGAAAACAGAACTATTGCTACAATTACGTTCCAAAATTACTTTAGAATGTACAAAAAATTGTCCGGTATGACAGGTACTGCCTTGTCAGAGGATGCGGAATTCCGTGAGATTTACGACCTTGACGTTGTTGTTGTTCCAACGAACAAGCCAATGATTAGAAAGGACCGTAACGACAGAATTTACAGAACCTGTGAAGGACGTGACAGAGCAGTAATTGAACAGATTAAGGAATGTCACGCAAAGGGTCAGCCTGTCCTTGTCGGTACTGTTTCCATTGAAAAGTCAGAGGCATTTTCCAAGAAACTAAAGGGTGCGGGTATTCCACACACTGTATTAAATGCAAAATATCACGAAAGAGAAGCCGAGATTGTAGCACAGGCAGGTAAATTCGGTGCGGTCACGATCTCTACCAACATGGCAGGGCGTGGAACCGACATTCTGCTTGGTGGAAATCCCGAATTTATGGCGAAGGCGGATATGCGTGCAAAGGGGATCGCTGAGGAATTGTTAGCCCGTTGCAGCGGCATGACCGATACCGATGACGAGGAACTGATCGCGGCGCGCGCCATGTTCCGTGAATTGGTAGAA
>JAZSGX010000017.1:0-6202 GCA_045532975.1 Eubacteriales bacterium
GGTTGAAACGTCGCAAGACGTAGATTTTCAAGCTTTAGTGAAGAAAAGCCTTTTAGCCATCAATGAAATTGCCGCAATAATGCTTAGCATTTTTGATGTAAGGCAATTTTATTATATCACACTTCTACAAAAAAGCAATCCTTTTTTATTTTTGCCCTCTTATGACAAAATTTCACCCTTAGCCCTTCCCCAAAAAGCTACAAGTTAGTTTATACATAAATCATTAATAATCTTGACAATTTTTAAAAAATAGTGTATTATTTATATAGAAACTATTAAAAAGGAGAACGATATGGAAAGAAAAGTTTTTCTCACAATTCTAACAATAGCTCTTTGTGTATGCCTTTTTGCCATTTGTGCATCAGCTGCTGTAAAAATCGGCGATGAAACAAACGGTTATGTTTACTATGACCTTTCAAAGAACAGCACATTTGAGGGCTACGACGGAACTGCCACCGTCAGCACAGAAAACAGAACAAGCACAGACACCGACAAATCAACACACATAGTCATTCCCGAGGTCGTTGAGTACGACTCCGATGCGGACGGTATTCTGGAAAGCTATGTAGTAACTGCTGTTGCGAGCCAGGCGTTTGGAAAAAACGGAACCTCTGACCACCCTATTGTTTCGGTTGTTGTTCCTAAGACCGTAGCAACCATAGGCGAGCATGCTTTCAGAGGTCTTTCCTCTCTTGAAACAGTTGTAATCAAGGCGCAGGGCTACAACCCCGTAACTGGCGAAACAAGCGAGGTAAAGTTCAACAATGCCGAATTTTATTCCACAAAATCTCTTGTAAGTGTAGATATGTCGGAATCAGCTGTAACTAAAGTGGGCTCTGTTTGCTTCAGCTATTGCTCCGCACTTGAAAGCGTAAAGTTTTCTCCAAGCATCAAGGAAATTGGCTTTAACGCATTTGTAGGATGCTCCTCTCTTGCTACAATTTCAAGCCTTGAAACCGTTACAACTCTTGGAGAAAAGGCATTCCAAGGCTGTCCTATCGCACAAGAAATCAAGCTTAGCTCTCTTCAAAGCATAGGCTTAAACGCATTTCAATCTACTGCAATAACAGGGGTTGATTTTACTGGCGCACCAATAACCTCTATAAGTAGCAATGCGTTCCATTCTTGCTCTAAGCTCGTATCTGTTATTTTACCATCTGGCTTAGAGGAAATTGGAAGCTCGGCATTTTATAGCTGTACCGCTCTAACCTCTGCTAATATACCAGACGGAGTTCTTAGAATTAAAAACGCCGCATTTGAGAAATGTGCTGCCTTGACAAATACAACAATTCCAAGCTCTGTTCAAGAAATCGGAAATAGCGCATTCTTTGGCCCTAAGTTTGCAGGCGACTTGGTTCTTCCTAATATTTCAAGCCTTGGCAATAGCGCAATTCGTGCAACTAATGTTACAAGCATTGACTTTACAGGCTCTACCTTCACAACCGTTGGTGAATATTGCTTCTATCAATCCCCAAGCCTTGAAACTGTTATACTTCCTTCTACTGTAACTGAAATAAAGACAAGTGCATTTTGTCAATGCACAGCCTTGACAAATGTTACTGTCCCAAGCACTCTTGAAATTCTCGCAACCAATGCGTTCTATCAATCCCCCAAGGTTATAGGCGACTTTGCTTTTAATAGCCTTAGTAGCATTGGAGAAAACGCATTGCGTGGAACAAGCATTACAAGCGTTGACTTTACAGGCTCTACCTTTACAACCCTAAGTAAGCATCAATTCCGTAATTGCGCAAGCTTAAAATCGGTTGTGCTTCCAGCTACTCTTGAAGAAATCCCTGATGGCTCCTTCTGTCAATGCACCAGCTTGACAAGTGTTAATATTCCAAGCTCAGTTAAAATTTTTGGCTCTGAGGCATTCTATGGCTCGAAAATAGAAGGAATTGTTATTATCGATTATCTCGAAAGCATTAACAAGGATTCACTAAGAGGAACAAATATCACATGCTTTGTTGCAAAGGACGGCTCATCTGCTAATATGGGTGTCACTGCGTTCTATGGCTGTACTAAGCTTAAATGCGTAGTTATGCCAAGCTCTGTTACATCTATTTCAGATAACTCATTCACAAACTGTTCAAGCCTTGAATGTATTGTAGCATCAAACAGCTTGGCTACCGTAAGCTCCATTGCATTTGCAAATTGTCAAAGCTTTAATTCCATAATTGTTGCGGGAGATGATATTTCTACCATATCTACTGTATTCAGTGAATACACATCTGCTCCATTTAGTGAGTTCGACCCAAGCAATACCGCTACTAAGACAATCTACTATGGTGCAATTGCAACTGACGATGCGACAATTTATGCCAGCTTTATAGGCTTTGACAAGCCATTTAGCGCATGGGATGCAACCACCAACACACAAACCGTATATGATGCTGTTGTTGAGGCTCTCGGCTATTCAACAAAGGGTGACGGAAAGGGCATTGCAACAGGCTTTAAGATTAACCAAGAATCGGTTGATGTTTACAAATCTATTTTCGGTAGCGACATTACATTCGGTATCGTTATATTCAATCCAAGCTTTATAGGCGACACATTCTTTGATGCAAATGGTAAAATCAACGCTTCAAATGGCGCAATTCAGGTTGAGACAATCGAAAAATACTCAACAATTAGCGCATCAGTTGTAGGCTTTGACCTTACAAACGAGGCACACCAAAAGCTCGAGCTTGTGTTCGCAGGCTATGCATACTCAAAGGCTGACAAGAGCGACATTGACCTGTTCCAAAAGGAATATACAGGCACACAAGAGTCTCCTGTATTCTCTCCTATGCAAAGCAAGGTCGTAAAGGGCATCGATGTTCTCTACACAGTAAAGCTTCAAACCGTTACAACTCCTGTAGAGATAACCACAGGTAAGGACGGTCTTAACGCATTCGGCGCATAAGAAAAGCAAGCCGTTTGTCAACCCCAAAAATTAAAAGGGCAGATTTTTCTGCCCTTTTTCATTCTGCATTCCGCTTTTATATGCCCGTCGAGCTTCTCGACCATTTCAACCACTTTTCCGTGTCTTGCCTTGTCGCGTCCCTGCCATATAGCTTCGTGAAACAGCCAGAGGTTAGAACATGCTTAAATAGTTAAAGTTAAGTTGTTTTCTTTTTTGCTTGATAATGTAAATGATTTTTTTATTGTTTTTTTACCAAGGGTGATTTCAATTTCATAATCGCCATAAAAGCCTCTGAAATCAACACATCCTTCATCGTTTAAGGTCGAATTAAGCTCAGTGTGCCATTTTTTGTTTATTAAATTTTCAAGTGTACTGTAAGATGGCTTTGGTGTCATATCAAACCTGAATAAGCCGCCATAGTACACATTTTCCCCAACCGACATATTGCCCTGTGTGCGTCTTATCACCTCGGGGTTTGGGTCTGGCACATAGGTATAGCCATCAACTAAATTCCAATATATAATTTGCTCCATATTAGGGTGCGAAAACCAAACGGTGTAAAGGTATTCAATTAGCCTTGCCTGTATTTCTTCATCAAGAGGGTCGTTTGAATAAGCAGGAATTGTAATCTCTGTTACCTGTAAATGCTTTGACAAATTAGAGTACAAATCCATATGCTCATAAAGGCATTTTGGATTATAAAGATAAGCGGATTTAGTTATTTCACCTTTTCTGTCCTCAAACACATGGAATTGCGCGCCAATTGCATCAATTTTTGCGCCCTTTAGCATATTTGCTTCTATGTAAGCATAGTACCTATCGGTTGAGCGACAGTTATCTCCCCAAAACGCCTCAGTAAATTCGTTTATAACGAGCTGATTATTGGGAAAATATTTTTCTGCCAGCTTAAAGCACCATTCCACATAGTCGCTTTCGTTATAAAATTCAGTAACGCCGGCACTATGTCCCCAAAGCATTTCGTTTGTGACCTCAATGGTTGGAATTTTGTCCTTATATCTATCTGCTATTTCCTTGTAATGGCGCTCGAGCTCTGTTTTAACCTCTCTTACCGAGTAGTCCTTTAGCCAATCGGGAAAAAGATGCTCATAGGCAAGGGCGTGCTCCCTTGGCTCAATTTTGTTTTCCTCGCAATACTCCATACACAAATCAATAGGTGGACGGCGATAATACTTTTCTGAATTCTTATCATATCTTAGCTTGCCCTTTTTTGGCTCAATAGAGCTCCAATAAAACGGCAAGGTTGCCATATTGAATGCTTTCTTAAAATAATCCTTGTAAAGTTGATTTTTCTCATCGCTTTCAAGCTCGTCAAGCATAAACAAATTAGCACCGAACTTAAACTCATGATTAATTTGATTGATTTTAATTTTTGCATTAGGTACAGCGTTTCCGCTTTTGTCAACCAAGGAAAGAACCATTTCTCCCTTGCGATATTTTTCAATATTTGGATAAATTACATTGTTAAAAAATTCTTCGCTATCTTCAAACTGTTCAAGAACCTTTCGCCTATCCATAATGCACTCCGTTTAATTGTGTTAATTTTGTAACCTTTATTATACTTTATTATACTTTCTTTTTCATAAATTGTCAATTATTCCTTGTCATTCCCTCACAATTACATTTTACAAATTAAAGTCAATAATGTCAAGTTTGTGCTATCTTGAAATCGCGACACCATATTATTTTCCAAAACCACAGTTTCCATATTTTGACCTTTTTTGAAAATTGACACACCCAAAATTCCATAAAAATTCCATAATTTTGTGGAAAAAGTGCAACAAAAAAGGGAACGAGTCAAACTCATTCCCTTTATGTTATACAATTTCTATGGATGCTATATCTTTCTCTGTAAACTCTATTAAGCTGCCACTTTTAGTATCAACGACGATGCTTTCAACACCAAGATTATTCTCATCTGGGTAAAAATAATCGCTTACCTTGCCCCAAAAAATGCGACCGTTTACAGAAACAATTACGACTTCCTTGTTATAAAATTGCTTTAAGTCCATCTTACTTCTTGAAATACCTATTGAGAAGTCCCTCAAATGCTTTGCCGTGGCGGGCTTCGTCACGAGCCATTTCGTGAACGGTGTCGTGGATTGCGTCGAGGTTTAGGTCCTTTGCCATTTTTGCAAGGTCTACCTTACCCTGTGTTGCGCCGTTCTCTGCCTCTACTCTAAGCTCGAGGTTCTTCTTTGTGCTATCAGTTACAACCTCGCCAAGGAGCTCTGCAAACTTTGCAGCGTGCTCAGCCTCCTCCCAAGCTGCCTTCTCATAGTAAAGTCCTACCTCTGGATAGCCCTCTCTATGTGCTACTCTTGCCATTGCAAGATACATTCCAACCTCTGTGCACTCACCCATAAAGTTAGCACGAAGTCCTTCCATAATTTCCTCAGGTGCGCCCTGTGCTACGCCAATTACATGCTCAGCAGCCCAAACTCTCTCATCTGCCATCTCATTGAACTTTTCAGCAGGAACCTTGCAAACCGGGCACTTTTCAGGTGCGCTATCACCCTCGTGAACATAACCACATACAGAACATACAAACTTTTTCATATTTTTCTCCTTCTGGCTTTCGCCTATCAAAATTTTTTATTTTTTATTTTTAGATGCCAAGCATCCTTTTAACTTATTTCCCTTGACAGCATTTACATAGTCCGTAATATACTGTTCTCTCGTTCTCGATTTCGAAGCCCTGCGAGGTAATTTCGCTCGGCTTTTTTGTTTCATACTCAAAATCGAATATTTTCTTACAGCCTCTACACACAAAGTGAGTGTGTGGGGTAACATATCCGTCGTAATAAACGAATTTGTCTTGCGTTTCCACGGTGATAATCATTCCAAGCTCTACAAGCTGTCCAAGATTTCTATAAACCGTGCCAAGACTTATATTAGGAATTTCTCGCCTTACTGCATCATAAACCTCGGTTGCGCTCCTATGCGCACGCTCCGAGCGTAGATAAGCAAGGATTGCATCCCTTTGATGCGAGCTTCTCATTTACACCATCCTTTCTGCTCTCGCTACTGCTTTTTGCTAAGTAGTAACGATTACTATTATCATTATAGCAGAAAAATTCGATTTGTCAATAGGTTTTTTAAAAAAATTCAAAAAATTTTTTGCAACACAAAAGGCTTCATTAATTAAAAATCGCACTCGCACGCATAATAATATAAAAAACAAGAGCAAGAGTAAAAGGAAATAAATCCTTCTATTCTTGCTCTGTTTGTTTTATTGATGAATTGATGCTGACGCATCATGAATTGGCTTTGCCATGA
>JAZSGX010000023.1:0-29435 GCA_045532975.1 Eubacteriales bacterium
GCGTTCTTCTATGGTAAAATGTTTGTAGTTCATACGATTCTCCTTGTGTACTTTTTTGTGTGTGGTTACCTTAATTGTACCATAGTTTCGTATGAACTTCTATTTTTTATTACTGTTGCACTTGATAGTATAATTCACCTATGCAAAAAACAAAGGACACCGTTTCGGTGTCCTTTGCTATAAGCTAAATTGATTATGCCTTGTTTACAGAACCGAAGAGCTCCATCTTTTCCTTAACTGTAGCTTTGATAGCCTCAAAGCCGGGAGCGAGAAGCTTTCTTGGGTCAAAGCCCTTGCCGGAGAGGTCCTTGCCTGCTTCAACGTATGCTCTTGTTGCAGCAGCGAAGGAAAGCTGGCACTCTGTGTTAACATTAATCTTAGAAACGCCAAGAGAGATAGCCTTCTTAATCATATCCTCAGGGATACCTGTACCACCGTGGAGAACGAGAGGCATATCGCCAACCTTTTCGGAAATAGCAGCAAGTACGTCAAAGTTCAAGCCTGTCCAGTTTGCAGGGTACTTACCGTGAATGTTACCGATACCTGCAGCAAGCATTGTAACACCGAGGTCTGCAATCATCTTGCACTCATCAGGGTTAGCACATTCGCCTGCGCCAACAACACCGTCTTCCTCGCCGCCGATAGAACCAACCTCAGCCTCAAGAGAAAGGCCGAGAACGTTACAAGCGTTTACAAGCTCCTGTGTCTTAGCAATGTTTTCTTCAATTGGGTAGTGTGAACCGTCAAACATAACGGAGGAGAAGCCTGCGTTGATGCAAGCCTTTGCACCCTCGTATGAGCCATGGTCGAGGTGGAGAGCAACAGGAACAGTGATGTTCAAGCACTTAATCATACCCTTAACCATACCAACGATAGTGTCATAGCCACACATATACTTGCCAGCACCCTCGGAAACACCGAGAATAACAGGGGAGTTGCACTCCTGAGCTGTCAAAAGAACAGCCTTAGTCCACTCAAGGTTGTTGATGTTGAACTGACCAACGGCATACTTGCCTGCTTTTGCTTTTTCAAGCATTTCTTTTGCTGAAACTAACATAATTAATCTCCTTTGATATTAATCAAAATTTTTATCGCAAACATTATACTACAAAAAAACTACAAAATCAATAGTTTTTAAATATTTATGCTGATAATATACCCATTTTCTGTTGAAGTTAGTATATTTTCCTTGGTAATGTCAATGTTTTTTAATTCGGACATATTGGAGCCGCGCTTTTTGATAGTTGCTTCCTTGGCGGTCCATACCTTGTAAAAGTCAATAGAGGAAAAACCGCCCTTTTCAAGCAGTAAAAACTCATTTTCAACAAAAAAACGTTTTGCAAATTTTTCTATATTTGCAGCACTTTTTTCTTTTATCAGCTCACAATCAACTCCAACAGGCGTGTCTGCCACCACACATACTGCTAAGCCGCGAGTGTGAGAAATAGAGAAATGTACTCCGCTTTTTTCTATATAAGGTTTACCGTTTTCGGTTTTTAATATGGTAGGAGAAATGATTCCAAAATACTTTTCCAGCATAGTCTCGATAAGACCGTATGCAACGCTGTGCTCAAGGAGATGCTGCTCTCTTGGAGTAGTGTTTTCGTCATATTCAATATATTTTAGCTCTAATTGATGCACAAAATCCCCCCTTTTTTATGTATTTTACCATATTTTTATTCAGAATACAATTTTTTCTTGAAATTTTGTTAAAAATTGGTTAGAATAATATTACAGCACTTTGCTGCTTTAAAGCGCTAAAGGAGGGTGGCTTATGAATGACAATATAGTTGTAACTATTGCAAGACAATACGGTAGTGGCGGACACGAGGTTGGCGAAATTCTGGCAAAGGAGCATAATCTTGTATTTCACGACAAGAGCTTGATTGAGTTAGCTGCCCAAAAATCGGGCATAGATATGGAGCTGCTCAAAAAGGCGGATGAGGACGTCACCCCAAGCTTTTTGTATTCTATTGCTGTGGGTAATTACAGTGTTTATCCTTTGGCGATAAATATGTCTCCGTATGAAATGCCGATTAACGACAAGCTCTTTAATTTGCAAGCAGACATAATTAAGGAAGAGGCGGACAAGGCACCAAGCGTTTTCGTTGGCAGATGCGCTGATTATATTTTGAACAACCACAAGAAAATTATAAAGGTTTATATTTATGCCGACATAAACGAAAGGGCAAAGCGTATAGCAAGGCTTGAGAATATCAGCGAAAGCGATGCTCGTGTTTTGATTTACAAAAACGATAAGAGGCGTGCAAATTACTATAATTACTACACTTCATTAAAATGGGGCAAGAGCGACAATTACAATCTGATGATTGATACGGGCGCACTCGGTGTTGAGGGCGCGGCTAAAATTATCGGTGAGTATATTAAGCTATTAGAGTCAAAACAGTAAAAAATAGGCTATTGCTTTTATGGGCGATAGCCTTTCTTGTTGACAAAAACGAGAAAAAATGATAGAATAGACCGTAGATATACATAAGAGGTATGTAATAATGAAGAAAATAGTATTGCTTTTGGCAGTTTTGCTGTGCGTTTTCGGTATATGCGCTTGCACTCACGAGCACGAGGAGGCAGACGAATATAAGAATGATGAAAATTATCACTGGTTCCCTTGTGTCGACGAGGATTGTGATGTTACCTATAACAAGGTTTCTCACACATGGGGAGTGGGCGAGATAACAACTAAACCGACAGCCTCGCAGGACGGAGTTATGTCGTATCTTTGTACTGTATGTAAAAGACTTAAGCAGGAGCCTATAAAGTATAATCCTAATCCAACAGTTACATCTACTCAATGGAATGATGCGTTTACTTTAACAAAGTATAATAACGTTGTGGTAAGCTTGGTAGAGGAGATTGAGTTTGACGGTTCAGTTTCCAAGCAGGAGTATAAAATTCAAGCAAATCAAGACGTCATTTATATGACCGTGACGTCATATGTGGACGGTCATGAAACGCAGTACGTCGGAAAATATCAAGAGGGTAGTTATTTGTGGACCTTTACCGATAAAAACCAGAAAAAAGAGGACGTTGAGCCTACAATTTCGAGAGATATTATGAGTCCAACTGCGGTTTTGACCGACAATGGCTTTGACAAGCTGAAGGACTTGTTTGAAGAATTTGTTTATAATGACAGCACAGGATATTATGAGGCGGAAAACGTTGTTTTGGATAATTTCAGTTATGGATATGCAAGCATAGCAGTGAAAATGGGGGACGGTAAAATATCGGAAATTAAAGCGGTTTCAACTCACAATCCGGCTATAAATATCATTGTATCCTATTCCGATTATAATGCAGAAAAGCCAATTCCACCGACAAGTGGTGATAAGAAATAAAAACAAAGGGCAGAGAATTTTCTCTGCCCTAAAATTTTACTCAATTAAGCGTTAGCCTCAAGGTATTCAACAACGTCACCAACAGTCTTGAACTTTTGAGCGTCTGTGTCCTGAAATTCAATACCGAATTCCGATTCGCAGCAGTTAACAAACTCCAAAAGCTCTAAGGAATCCATATGGAGGTCATTAGCAAACTCTGCTGTCATTGTGATGTCGTCAGGATCAATGGAAAGCTCTTCAACTAAAATATTCTTTAACTTTTCAAACATAATTTTTCTCCTAAATCAAATCTTATTTTAAGCATAGCAAGTAAATTCCTCGCTTTTCTGCCTATATAATTATAAAGATTTTGAATTAATCTGTCAATAGTGTTTTTGCACAAAAAAAGAGAGATTGATTTGTGCATTGTGTACAGTTTTTGCTATATTTTGTTGATGTTGTCAAATTCTACTTTTTGCGCTTAATGGAGGACAATGGATTGTTATTTATTGCATCCTGCATGCCCTTGTTTGAAACGTGGGTGTAAATTTGGGTTGTGTTTAATTGCTCATGCCCTAAAATTTCCTTAAGCACGCGTACGTCAACCTTGCCTGTTTGGTACATAAGTGTAGCGGCGGTATGACGCAGCTTGTGGGTGGAGTAGTGCTTGTAGTCAAGCCCTGCCAAGGACAGATATTTATAAACAAGCCACTGTACAGTTTTGTTGCTGATACGATTGTATTGTTTACTGATAAACAACGCATTAGTATTGCATTTTTTATATTTTGGGTCACGTCTTATTACAAGGTATTTGTTAAGAGCATCGCGGCAGGCATCGTTTAAATAAACAATTCTTTCCTTGTTTCCTTTACCGATTACACGCAAGGAGCGTAGCTCTCTGTCAAGGTCGCTTAGGCTGATTCCGCAAAGCTCGGACAAACGCATACCACAGTTTAAAAACAAGGTGATGATAGCGTAGTCCCTCTCCTTCGTTTTTGACTCCGTATCGTTTTCTACTGCCTCCAAAAGAGCGACGCTTTCTTCAATAGATAAAAATTTAGGTAAGGAGCTTCTTTTCTTTGGCCCTTCCATATCAATAGCTGGATTTTTTTCCATCAAATGCTTTTTCTGACAAATAAATTTGTAAAACGCCTTGATTGCGGACAGCTTTCTTGATTTAGCAGCGGAGCCATTCCTTCTGTCGTTTGATAAATAAATGAAAAAGTCATAAATTTCCTCGGTAGTAACTTTGCAGATAAAGTCGGCATCTAATCGAGTAAGCTGGATTTTATCAAAAAAATCGGAATAAATATCAATGCTATTCCTCGTTGCGTATATGTATTTAAAAAACAGGCGAAGGTCAGAAAGATATTCATCTACTGTCTTTGACGAGCACGCCTGTATTGTCAGCTTGTATGCGGCAAAATCCTTAACAAGGGGGGGCATGGTTTCAAGTGGAAATGTGCTTGGCATTTTTACCTCCTTAATATTTTGTATAATTACATTGTAGCACATAAAATTTAAAATTTGTATATAAAAAATGAATTTTAGAAAACATCTTGCTTTTTTTATATTTTGCCTTTATAATATAAGCAAGAAAAAACAAAAAGGAATAAAAAATGATTAAATATTTCAAAGAAAATTTAAGCACGATTTCTAAGCTGTTTATAAATCATATAGGTATGACTATTTTTGGCTTGATTGTGCTGATTACATCATCTCTTTTGTCAGATAAAATCGGTAATGAGATTGTCTTTTATCTAATGGGTGGCTTAACTGTGCTTATGTACTTTTCTCTTTTGTACACTGCAATGTGGGAAAGAGGAGCAAAGGACAAGCTAAAAATTGACGGTGGTAGGATGAAGCTTGGACTTTTCCACGGACTTTATATGTATTTGCTTGCTAATGCAATATCAATTTTTTTGGCGGCAATGACTCTTATTTTTTCTTTCTTTGCAAGCGACCCTAATAGTGGTATTTATGGCGTGTATGACGTTTTTAAACTGATGACGCATTTCTGGGGAGCCATTTACTTGCCAATTACCAGAATTGCTGTTTCCAGTCCTGTTATTCATACACTTTTGTACTTTGCTATAATTTTGCCGGGCGCTATTGTGTCCTGCGTATCTTATATTTTGGGAGTTAAGGGCTTTAAGTGTCTTTTCCCTGAGCCAAAGCACGATAAAACAAGAAAATTCAGGTAATCTTTAAAAAGCCTTTTCCTTGGGAGAGGGCTTTTTCTTTTATTTGCAGCTTTTTTGTAGTCAAAAGTTGACAAAACTGTAATAAAGGAATATAATAAAGGCAAAGTAAAAAAGGAGAGAAAAATGGTGAAAAAATATTTAAATAAGTATTTTGTAACCGCGATGGGTGCAATGGCTCAAGGCTTGTTTGCAACCCTATTGATTGGTACAATTTTAAAAACAATCGGACAGTACATTTATTTGGACTTTTTGGTTGAAATTGCCACCTTTGCCTCGAGCGCGACGGGTATGGCAATCGGTGTTGCTATTGCAATCGCCTTGAAATCCGATATGCTCGTTATTTTGTCAAGCGCAGTTGTTGGTGCGATGGGCAACGCAATAGGTGCGGTAATTAATGAAGGCGCTATTGAAGCCTGGGCAGTTAGCGCCAAGGGTGAGGAAACAGGTGTGTTTTATTCCGCAGGCCCTGCCGGCGCGTTTTTTGCGGTGATTATTGCTTGCGAAATAGCAAAATTTGTTTCCAAAAAAACAAAGGTAGATATTCTTGTAACTCCCGTCGTTTCCTTGCTTGTGGGCTTTGGCGCATCCTTTGTGCTTTGTCCTATAGTTTCGTATTTAATGTATTATCTCGGCATATTCATTTCAGCCGCTACAAGCTTTTTGCCATTCTTTATGGGTATTGTTGTTGCGGTAGTAGTTGGTATGGTGTTGACCTTGCCGATTTCAAGCGCGGCTATTTGCGCTATGATTTTCTCACCTGCCGCATATACTGTTGCGGTATCAAACGGCAGTGAAGAGGGCTTCCTTTTGGCGGGTGGTGCTGCGGTTGTAGGCTGCTGCGCCCAAATGGTAGGCTTTGCCGCTATGAGCTTCAAGGAAAATGGTGTTGGAGGCTTAGTTTCACAGGGTATAGGAACAAGTATGCTACAAATGGGTAATATCTGCAAAAATCCGAGAATTTGGATTCCGCCAACAGTAGCAGGTGCAATTTGCGGCCCTCTTTCCACACTTGTGTTCAAGCTTAAATGCCAGGGCGTGGCGGCAGGCATGGGCACTTGTGGCTTGGTTGGACCTATCGGCGTTATAGCGGAGCCAAATCAAAGCACAGGTCTTATGTGGGCAGGCTTAATTTTGCTATGTATTGTTTTACCTGCACTTATATCAATCGGACTTACCGTTATATTCAAAAAAGTAGGTTGGATTAAAGAAGGCGACTTGACGCTTGAGGAGTGTAAAAAAGAGAAAAAAGCAGAGAAGGTGTCTGAAAAAACGGAGCTTGTAGCTATTGAAGAGGGAAAATGATGAAACAAAACGCGAAATTTATTTGGCTTGACAAATCTCTTTACCCGAAATATGAAAAGAGTGAATTCTGTATGGCAGAGTTTAAAAAGGAGATATATGCAAACGCACCAATTGAAATTGAAATTTGCGCTCACGCAAGATATTTGCTATACGTCAATGGTGAATATGTTGGCAGAGGACCAACAAGCGTGGGCGGAGACTTTTTGAATGGAAAACTTGAAAATCCTTATTATGACACTTACATTCTGCCATATCAAGGAAGCATTGAAATTACGGTTATTGTTACGTCAACATCCACTGCTTTGACCGAGTATGATTTTGGTGCAAGTGGCTTGTGGATAAACGTTATAAGTGAAGGGAATGTAATTTCTAAAACAGACGAGAGCTGGGACGTGCGCCTCCTTCCCGAAAGAAAGCATATTCTTTACACCGACTATACGGAGGATGAGCACTGCTACCATAAGGCAAAATATATAAGTAAGGAATTTGACCTTTTGAAAGGCCCAACCGAGCATTTAACAGAGGAAAAAATTCTCCCGATAGCTTTTGACAAAATAGTGGTAGAAAGCCAAAAAAGTGTCAAGACGTGTCTGTTTTTTGACAAAGTCTATTCTGCTTATCCACATATTAGTATTAAATGCGACGGCAAATGCACCGTAAATATTACAAGCTCGGAAAATGGCGTGGGTGGTAAGTTTAATGAAACAGTTATCACCAATAAGAACGTGCACCATTTCTCCACAAGAATGAGGAGCGTTGGTCAAATCGAACTTGAAATTACTAACGAGGGAGAAACACCTGTCGTTATTGAGGATGTGTATATAGATTACGTACATTATCCTGTTTATGAGGAGGGTAGCTTTGTTTCCTCGGATAGTCTAATTAATAAAATTTACAACCTATGTATGCATACCTTGAAGATTTGCAGACAAACCATACATTTGGATTCTCCAACACATCAAGAGCACCTTGCTTGTACAGGAGATTATTTTATACAATCCTTGATAGAGTATACGTCATTAAATGCAAGTGAACTTGCTAAGTGGGATATGAAGCGAACAAGCAATCTTCTTCACATCCAAAAAGGGCGTATGTTCCACACCACATATAGCTTGATTTACCCGTGGTGGACTTACGAGCATTATATGCATACAGGGGACAATGAGGTTATAGACTTAAGCGCTATAAAGTTGCTTCTTGACCGATTTGATACATATATTTCAAAAGAGAACGGACTTATAGAGTACGCTCCCGACTATATGTTTGTGGACTGGGTTGTTGCAAGTTGTGAAAAGGATGAGTTTTTAGACGGTGGCAAAATGATGTCTCACGGAAAAATGGAAGGATATAGCCTACACCACCCACCGAAGGCGCTGGGTCAAAGCGTGCTTTGTATGTTTTACTACAATGCGCTTAACAAAATAGCAGAGCTTTATAAGATAAAAAATGACAAAAAAAGTGCCGAGGAGTGTCTGAAAAAGGCAGAAAACATAAAAAATGCTATCAACACTTATTTGTTTGATAGCGGCAAGGGACTTTACGTTGGCGGACTTAACACTGACAATTTAGTGCCCGAAAATGATTGGTTGCCAAAGAATACCAAAACGGTGTATTATCTAAAGCAAGCCAACGTTTTGGCGGTGCTTTTTGGCATTGCACCAAAGGAAAAACGCCAAAGCATTCTTGAATATGTGGTTAAGGACTTAACTAAATTTGAAATGCAACCGTATTTTTACCATTTCCTTTTAAATTCCCTATATAACGAGGGTTTATTTGGTAAGTATGGTATGGCGCTTATTAGAAGATATGAAAGCTTGCTTGAAAAGTGTGATAAGGGACTTTCCGAGGCTTGGGAAAATATGGAGTGCGACTATTCACACGCTTGGGGGGCAACTCCTGCATACACCTTAAAAAGAGCATTAAGTGGCTTTGAAATTCTTGAGCCTGCGTGCAAAAAAATAAAGCTTTCACCACAACTTTTCGACCTTGAATGTGCAGAGCTTGAAATTACGACACCGTTCGGCAAAATCGAAATTGCAATGAAAAAAGGCGAAGAAGTGTCGATAAAAGCACCAAAAGACATAAAAATTGTTCAATAACAAAAAACCTTCTTGACTTTTGCCAAGAAGGTTTTTTAGTTGTTTTCTGCACTGTTAAATTGACTGTGGTAGAGATTATAGTAAAATCCCTTTTTTGAAAGTAATTCCGTGTGATTACCTGTTTCCACAATATTTCCCTTATTCATTACAAGAATTAAATCTGCTTCCTTAATAGTTGATAAGCGGTGGGCGACGATAAAGGATGTACGTCCCTTCATAAGTGAGGCAAAGGCATTTTGTATCTTTAATTCAGTTCTTGTGTCAATGGATGAGGTAGCCTCGTCAAGAATTAACATTGGCGGTAATGACAGCATTATACGTGAGATACATAAAAGCTGCTTTTGTCCCTGGGAAAGTCCCCCAAGCTCCTCGGAAATTATCGTATTGTACCCCTGCGGCAGCTTTTTGATAAAGCTGTGGGCGTGGGCGGATTTTGATGCTTGAATAATTTCCTCGTCAGTTGCGTTAGGCTTGCCGAGGGCAATGTTTTCCTTAACAGTGCCGCCCATTAGCCAAGTGTCTTGGAGCACCATACCGTAATTACTTCTTAAAGAGTGCCTTGTTACGTCGCGTATGTCATTCCCGTCAACGGAAATGGCTCCACCGCAAACGTCATAAAAGCGCATAAGCAAGTTGATAAGGGTTGTTTTTCCGCATCCTGTTGGACCTACAATAGCTATTCTTTGTCCCGATTTCACATTTAAATTAAGGTCTTTTATAAGTGGCTTTTCAGGGGTGTATGAAAACTCCACATTTTCAAGGGAAATGTTACCCTGTGCTTCCCCTAATATGATGTTGCCCTCTACCACCTCAGAAGTTTCGTCAATCAACTCAAAAACTCTTGTTGCACAGGCAAGAGCGTTTTGCAATTCTGTCACAACGCCCGAGATTTCATTAAAGGGCTTTGCGTATTGGTTAGCGTAGCTTAAAAAGCAGGAAAGAGCGCCAACGGTAATAGCTGTGCCGAAGTTACCCATAACGATAAGAGCTCCAACTAAGGCAACCCCTGCATAAACCAAAGCATTTACAAATCTCGTTGTGGGGTTAACAAGAGAGGAGAAGAAAATAGCCTTAACGGAAGCAGCCTTTAATTTTTCGTTTGACTTGTCAAACTCATCTAAGCTTTCGTCCTCGTGGGAAAAGGCTTTGACAACCTTTAAATTTCCGATATTTTCGTTAATAATAGCTGTCTGATGGGCACGAGCTTCACTTTGCGCCTTGAAAAGAGAATAGGTGCGTTTAGAAATAAAGCTTGCAACTACCAAGGAAAGGGGAGTTAACAAAACTACCACCAAGGTGATTATAGGGCTTAGAGTTAGCATAAATATAAGCGTACCTATAATAGTTGCAACGCCTGTAAAGAACTGCGTAAAGCCCATTAAGAGCCCCTCGGCAAGCTGGTCAACGTCGCTGATTATACGGCTGACAATTTCACCGCTTGGATGGGAGTCCACATATGAAAGCGGCAAGGACCCAAGCTTGTCAAATGCCTCGTTACGCACGTCGCGGGTTACGTTATAGGTGATTTTGTTGTTTATAGTGTTCATTATCCATTGCAAAGCGGCAATGATTAATGAGATAATTACCACGTTTAAAAGTAGGTCAAAAACAGTATCAAAATCAACCATACCTGCGCCTATAATTTTGTCAATTGCATCACCGATTACAATAGGGATATAAAGGGTAAGACCTACTGTACAAATGGACAAAAGAATTGATATTATAAGAAGCACTGAGTACTTTTTAATGTATTTAAGCACTCGCTTAATAGAGGAAAAATTAGTCTTTTTCATTGTTTTTCCTCCTTGAACTGAGATGCATAAATTTCTTGGTAAACGAGGCAGCTATCAAGCAGCTCATCGTGCTTGCCCATACCAACAATTTTACCGTCGTCAAGGACGATAATTTTGTCGCAACTCATAATAGACGAGGTCCTTTGAGAAACGATAAAGGTGGTGGGCTTGAAATCAAGCTCCTTTATGGACTTGCGTAGTTTTGCATCTGTTGCGTAGTCAAGAGCGGAGGCAGAGTCATCAAGAATAAGCACACGGGGGCGCTTAACAAGAGCGCGTGCAATTGTATATCTTTGCTTTTGACCGCCAGAGAGGTTTTTGCCACCCTCTTCAATAACGTAATCAAGACCTTCACTTTTACTGTTCAATACGTCCGTTGCTTGTGCGCTTTCAATAGCGGAGAGAATTTCCTTGTCCGTTGCGTTTTTGTTGCCCCATTTAAGGTTATCACGTACAGTACCACGGAAAAGCACCGCCTTTTGCGGTACAATTCCGATTTCCTCGCGCAAAAATTCCAAGTCGTAATTTTTAGTGTCCTTGCCACCGAATAAAACCTGACCCTTTTCCGCGTCGTAAAATCTGCCAATCATATTAACAAGAGAGGTTTTACCAGAGCCTGTGCCACCGATAATACCGATACACTCTCCTGCCTTTGCGTCAAAGGAAATATTTTCAAGGGAGTATTCAGGGCTACCCTCGTATCTTAAATAAGCGTTTTTAAACTCAACAACGTTGGCACTCTCGTCAAAGGATTTTACGTCCCCGCTTGACTGGGATGGCTCAATTTCAAAAATAGCCTCAATTCTGTTGCCTGATGCCACCGCCTTTGTAATAGTTACAATTAAGTTGGCAAGCTTAACAAGCTCAATCAAAATCTGTGACATATAGTTGTAAAGAGCAATAACCTGACCCTGTGTCAGATTGCCGTGGTCAACCTGTATAGCGCCCTGCCAAATAAGAATGGCAATAGAAATGTTTACAATAGCATAGGTTGCAGGGTTCATAATAGCGGAAATTCTGCCCACAAACCTTTGCGCCATATTTAATTCCTCGGTTTGGTGGTGGAATTTATGTTTTTCCCGTTCTTCAAGACCAAAAGCACGGATAACGCGCACACCTGTTAGATTTTCACGGCTTGTGCTCATAACTCTGTCAAGCCTGCTTTGTACCTTTTTGTAAAGGGGAATTGTAGATAAAATAATTCCAAAAACAACCAAGGCAAGCAGAGGAATTGTGACAACAAAAATCAAGGAAGCCTCCACGTCGACAATAGACGCCATAATCATCGCGCCAAAGACAATGACGGGGGAGCGCATAAAAAGACGAAGAGTGAGATTTACTCCTGTTTGAAGCTGATTTATGTCGCTTGTCATTCTCGTTATCATTGTGGAAGTGCCAAGGGTGTCGATTTCCTTGTATGAAAGAGAGGAGATATGCTTAAATAAGCCGTGCTTAATGGAGGAAACAAAGCCCACCGCACAGTAAGCGGAAAAATATTGCGCAAACATAGTGCAGGTAAGACCGATAGCGCCAAGAGCCACCATAATAACGCAGCACCATACAACGTAAGAGGTGTCACCGTTTGCAATACCCGTGTCAATTATCGCGGCAACAACCAGTGGAATAAAAAGCTCAAAGCAAGCCTCAAGCATCTTAAAAAGCGGTGCTAAAACGCATTGCTTTTTGTAATTTTTCAAATATACAAATAGCTTTTTCATAAGCCTCTCCTTTCGTGAAAATCCAAATTTTATCAGCACATATTATAGCATAAAAAAAGCCCCATTACAATAGTAATGGGAACTTTTTGAAATTAAATGTTTAGTAGAATTGGTAAAATTACAGGCTTGCGTTTTGTTTTGGCAAAAATATATTTTGTTATTGCATTTTTAAGAATAGTCTTTAACTCGTTCCACTCACGCACACCCTCGTCAAGAGCATCAATTAAAACCCTTGTTGCAATGTCCTTAGCTCCGTTCATGAGTTCCTCGCTTTCGCGCACGTAAACAAAGCCACGGGAAATAATTTCGGGGCCTGACATCAAAATACCCTCTTCAAGAGAAACAGTGGCAACTGCAATAATAAGACCGTTTTCGGCTAAGTTCTTCCTATCACGTAAAACGATATTACCAACGTCACCAATGCCACTGCCGTCAATTAGCACCTTGCCGGCAGGCACCGTGCCATTAAACTTAGCGCCCTCGTCACTAATTTCAACAACCTTACCGATGTCGGACACAAAAATTTTGTCCGCACTCATACCCATGCCCTCGGCAAGCTCCTTATGGCGTATTAAGTGCCTGTATTCACCGTGCACGGGCATAAAATACTTAGGCTTGGTAAGAGCGTGCATAAGCTTTAGCTCCTCTTGGCAGGCGTGACCGGAAACGTGCACCTCGACGCTGGAGTCGTGATAAACGTTAACTCCGCGACGGTACATTTCGTTTACTATTTTGCCAACCAAAGGCTCGTTGCCGGGGATTGCGCTTGAGGAAAGCACAACCAAATCCTTGTCGGTTAAGGAAACCTTATCGTGATCGGAAAATGCCATACGGTAAAGAGCTGACATAGGCTCACCCTGGCTGCCTGTTGTAACAATGGTTATCTTTTCAGGTGGGTATTTTTTTATTTCGTCAATATCAATTAGAACACCCTCGGGCACCTTCATATAGCCTAAGCGCACAGCCGCGTTAACAACGTTAATCATACTGCGGCCTGTAACTGCTACACGTCTGCCGTGATGGGCGCTGGCATCAACAATTTGCTGTACCCTGTGTACGTTTGAAGCAAAGGTTGCAATAATAATGCGCTTGTCGGTATAAGCATCAAGTATCTTTTCAAGAGAAAAGCCAACCTTTCGCTCGGACGGAGTGTGACCCGGGCGCTCAACGTTAGTGGACTCGCAAAGGAGCAAAGTAACCCCCTCGGCTCCTAACTGACCTAAGCGCACAATATCCATCATTTCACCGTCAATAGGTGTGGTGTCAAGCTTAAAGTCGCCTGTGTGCAAAATAACGCCCTGTGGGGTGGAAATTGCCAAGGCGCAAGCGTGTGCAATAGAGTGGTTAACTCTTATAAATTCAATCTTGAAGCAGCCTGCTGTAACCTTGTCTCCTGCGGAAACTGTATTTAACTTTGCGCTTTGTAAAAGCTTATGCTCAATTAGCTTGTTTTCAAGGATACCTAAGGAGAGCTTAGTGCCGAAAACAGGCACATTCATCATTTTTAGTAAATATGGCAGTGAGCCGATATGGTCCTCGTGACCGTGAGTGATAAATACGCCTCGTATTTTATCTACGTTGTTAATGAGGTAAGTGAAATCTGGTATAACCAAGTCAACACCCAGCATATCATCGTCAGGAAAGCCGATACCGCAGTCGATAACGATAATGTCGTTTTCGCATTCGATAACAGTTATGTTTTTTCCTATTTCGTTAAGTCCGCCCAAAGAGAAAACCTTAACGCTTGGCTTTGGCTGAGCCTTCTTTTTTCTTGGCGGTCTTTGCTTGGGGCTTGTTTGTTTTTTCTTTGCTTGTGTCATGTTTTCATTTTTATTGGTTTTTTTGTTTTCTTGCTTAGCGGTCGCGCGTGGCTTTTTCCAGCCCTGCTTTCTTGTTCTCGGCTTCTTGCTTTCTTGTGTGTTTTCTGCCATAAATATTCCTTTCTGTACGCAAAAACCCGTCACCGTTCCGTGTGTGACGTATTTTAATTTAACAAGCAGAGGATATAGCGTATAACGCCCCCGCAATATCTTACCTGTTGATTTTAACGAGTTTATGATAAGTATATATTATCATATTCGGAAGGAATAGTCAATAGAATACATTAAAATATAAAATGTAGTCCAAGCATAAGCGAAAAGCCAAGTAGCGCTCCTATTAAGAACGAAAAAATCCAACCGTGTCCTTTCTTTTTCTGTTTTTGCTCCAAATAACCGTTTACAAGACAGGTAGCTTCCCTAACTATGTCCTTGTCGTCATATGGGTGGGTGTTTGGCTTGACTATAAAATACGCTTCGTCAAACAGCTCGCTTCCTGTGTTTTTTAAAAATACAATGCTTTTGTGACATCCCTTAAGCATACATACCTCCCAATAATTTGTTGAATAATTATTGTCATTCGTTTCTTCTTATATTCAAATAAGCAAAAATTAACAAATGGTAAAAGGTGTCGTCTCCGCTTGTATTTCGTTGACAAATGGAAAATTTTGTGATAAAATGTAATTGTATCCAAATTTAGAAATAAAAAGTAAGGAGAATGGTTATGAAATCAACGGGCATAGTAAGAAAAATGGACGAGCTTGGCAGAGTAGTTCTTCCTATGGAAATTCGCAACACCTTCGACATTAATCCAAGGGATGCTTTGGAGATTTTTGTAGAGGATGACTGTATTATTTTGAGAAAATATCAGCCTGCTTGCGTCTTTTGCGGTGAAACCAGAGACAACGTGGTTTTTGGAGAAAAACGCATTTGCAGAAACTGTATTGAAAAGCTAAATAAAGCTAAATAAAGAGGTAAATTATGGAGAAAATACTAAGATATAGCCAAGCCGCAAAGCATTTTGAGGAGGCGCTTCCTCTTGGCAACGGGCAGTTAGGCGCAATGGTTTACGGTGGCACCGAGGTTGAAAGGGTTTCTATAAACCACGATACATTATGGTCAGGAAAGCCCGGGGACAATTTTGTGAAAGGCGCATTTGAGTCAAACGAAAGAGCGAAGGAGCTATTGAAGCAGGGCAAAAGATATGAGGCACAAAGAGAGCTTGAAAACAATTTCACAGGTGAATATCTTTGCTCCTATATGCTTCTTGGCACACTATTTGTGAAGAACTTGAACGCAGGAGGAGAAATTACCGACTATACAAGGACACTTGATATGGAAAATGGTACGGTTTCCGTTTCCTATAAGGAAAACGGTGTTAGCCACAAGAGAGAATATTTTGTTTCTTACCCTCACAACTGTATTATGGTTAAGATGGAAAGCGACGCTCCTGTTTCGTACGAGCTTTTCGGAGACTGTGTAGGAAAGAGCCATGTCACCTCGTTTAACGATACTCTTTATTTTTCAGGAGAGTGTCCAACCAGCTTAGCTCCTGAATATATAAGACACGAAAAGCCTGTTTACTATGATGGAGAGGGCGTGCGCGTTACCGCCATTGCAAAAGCTATAACCGACGGTGAAATTGAAAACGGTGCAGGCGAGAAGGTTATCGTTAAAAACGCCAAGAGCTTAACCGTATATTTCTGTGCAGAAACGAGCTTTGTGGATTTCGATAAGTTACCAAATAAAAAGACCTTTGAGCCTTGTTTTGATAGACTGAAAGCGCTTTGCGAAATTGACTATAATACTATAAAAAATGCTCATATCGAGGATTTTTCATCATTGTTTAACAGAGTGAAAACCGATTTCGGAGGCAAGCAAACCGATATGGACACAGACAAACGCCTGCAAGAAAAGGAAAAGGACGCCGGCATGTGCGAGCTTCTTTATAACTTCGGCAGGTATTTGATTATTGCTGGCTCAAGAGAGGGCTCACGCGCAACCAATCTTCAAGGCATTTGGAACGAAAGCTATTACGCACCTTGGTCATCTAACTATACTCTTAACATCAATGCAGAAATGAACTATTGGCCTGTTTTGATGAATGACTTGGTTAGCTGCAATCTTCCTATAATTGAGCAAACGAAGAATATTAGCATAAACGGACAAAAAACTGCACGCGAGCTTTACCACGCAGAGGGTTTTTGCGCTCACCATAACAGTGATTTGTGGGCGCATACCACACCTGTTGGTGCAAAGAAAATGAATTCGTCCCAGTACGCATATTGGAATTTATCGGGAGGATGGCTTTGCCGTCATTTGTTCGAGCATTATGAATACACTCTTGATAAGGAATATCTTGCAAATACTGCGTACCCAATAATGAAGGAAAGCGCAAAATTCTATCTGTCTATTATGGAAAAGGATGGGGACAGATGGATTGTTACTCCGTCAACCTCACCTGAAAACAGCTATTGGCTTGACGGTAAGCAAATATATGTTTCTAAATATGCGGTAATGTCACAGTCTATCGTTGAGGACCTTTTCAAAAATGTTTCCAAGGCAGCGTCTATTTTGGGCGTTGACGACGAGTTTACAAAGGAAATCAATGAAAAGAAGGACTTTATTGGTATTTACAAAGCGGGCTCTGAGGGTCAGCTCCTTGAATATGACGAGGACTTTGAGGAGTTTGACATATATCACCGCCACGTTTCTCACCTTTACGGCTTCTATCCTGCAGATGTTATCACCACGGAAAACAACCCCGAGGTTGCGCAAATGGTTAGAAGATCCCTTGAAAGACGTGGGGACGAGGGCACAGGCTGGAGTATGGGCTGGAAGGTGTGCTTGTGGGCAAAGCTAAAGGATGGCGACCACGCAATGAAGCTTGTTAAAAATCAGCTTCGCTTTATGCCTGCAAAGCCTGACAACGCTGTTGATATGTGGCACTCGGGCGGAACTTACGCCAATATGTTTGATGCTCATCCACCGTTCCAAATTGACGGAAACTACGGTGTATGCGCAGGTATTGCTCAAATGTTCTTGCAATGTGAGGACGAAAAGATTAGAATTTTGCCTGCCTTGCCAAGCGAAATGGAAAGGGGCTCTATCAAGGGCCTTTTGGCAAAGGGCAACATAAAGGTTGATATTGAATGGGAAAATAATCAATTATCATACCTTAAATTAGTAACACCAATTATGCAAACTGCTATAATAAATATAGAGGGCGCTGACCACGCTGTTGAGCTGGAGGCGAATGAGGAATATATTTACGCCCTTTGAGTTACGCTTAATTGGAGGTAATTAAATGAAAAATTTGGGATATTATAACGGCGAAACAGGACTTATAAATGAGTTAACTGTTCCATTAACCGACAGGGCCTTCTATTTTGGAGATGGGGTTTACGACGCGGTAATGTGCCGAAATAATATCCCATATCTTTTGTGGGAGCATATTGACCGCTTGTATAAGAACTGTCAGCTTTTGGGTATAGTCCCACCTATGTGCAAAAACGAGCTTAGCCTGACTATAAAGGAGCTTGTTAAAAAGGTAGAGGGCGAGGAAAAATTTGTTTATTTTCACGTTTCAAGAGGTAGCGGAATACGTAACCACTCGTATAGCGGTGGAGAGGGCAACCTTTGTATTATGATAAAGCCGCAAGCCCTTGATAACGTATATGAAAAGATGGATACAGTACTCAAAGAGGATATTAGATATGAGCTTTGCTACATAAAAACCTTAAACCTTTTGCCAAGCGTGTTGACCGCACAGGCGGCAACAGACAACGGATGTGACGAGGCTATCTTGCATCGTAGCGGTATCGTTACGGAATGCTCACACAGTAACGTGTCAATTCTTAAAAACGGAACGCTTATAACCGCTCCCTGTGATAAGTATATTTTACCGGGAGTTACCCGCGCCCACTTGATTGATGTTGCACGCGAAAACGGTATACACGTTGATGAGAGAAAATACACAACCAAGGAGCTTTTGGAATCAGACGAAATAATAGTTACCAGCTCCTCAAAAATGGCGCGCGGAGTCAAATCCGTTGACGGAAAAGCGGTAGGCGGAAAAGACGAAGCAACTCTTAGCGTGCTGAGAGATACAATGTATGCAAATTATTTAAATGCAACCAATTAAAACATTTTGTAGGGCGGGCTTGTTCCCGCCTTTTATTATTAGTTAAAGTATTGATTTTTCCAAATGAATATGCTAAAATGTTCAAAAATATAAAAAGGACTTTAAGAATGGATATTGTAGCGCAAGGCTTTGGAATAATAGGAATGATATTTAATCTCCTTGTCTTTCAACAAAAGACACACAAGGGAGTTACACTTTGTCAATTTTTTGCAGCAGTCGCCTTTGCCGCAAATTATTTAATGCTGGGCGCATTTGTGGGCGGTATACTTAACATAGTTGGTGGCTTGCGTGCCGCTGTATTTTTCTTCAAGGAAAAAACTCACGCAAACAATGTGGCTTGGCTTATCTTTTTCATCCTTGCCTTTGCCTCATCCTATCCGTTGACATTTTTGGCATTTGGCACAAAGCCAACGGTGTCCAATTTGACAATCGAGGTTTTGCCTGTTGTGGCAATGGTGATTATAACCGTTAGCCTCCGCTTGGGCTCTGCAAAGGCGGTGCGCTTTATGGGTCTTTTTAGTTCTCCAATGTGGTTGACCTATAACATCTTCAGTGGCTCAATCGGTGCTATCGCAAGCGAAATTTTGAATCTTATTTCTATGATAGTTGGTATAATTCGATTTGATATTAAAAAGGAAAAGAAAAATGGAACAAACACTTAATGGCATATGGAATTATAGAATAGGAAAAGGAAAATGGGCACAAGTGAATGTGCCCTTTTCTGCCTTGTGTGTCGGACATTCTGAGTGTGAAAGAACTTTTGATTTAGAAGCTGACTCACATGTGGTTCTTTTGAAGTTTGATGGAATAACCTACAATGCACAGGTTTATCTAAATGACTTATACATAGGGAAAATGCTGCCTTATAGCGAATATTTTTTTGATATTTCTAACCTTGTCAAGAAAAACGGCAACGTGCTAAAAGTGGAAATAGAGGATATAAATTGTCCTTTTGGACCAAGCGAGGGATGGGAGAATTTTGGTGGAATTATTAGGGACGTGTCGATAATTTATAAAAATCCTCTTTACATCAAGGATGTATATTTTCACACAAACTTTTCAAATGAATACAAAGATGCCAATTATACAGTTGAGGTTGAAACAAGCATTAAGGGAAAATATAGGGTCACACTTATTGACGGGGAGAAGGTAGTTGATGAGTATGAATCACAAAGCACACAGACAAGAAGAATAGAGAATGTTTCCACGTGGTCGATTTCTGACCCACACCTGTACAAGCTTGTGGTTGAGGCAATAGAGGAAAACGGCACGGTTAGTGACAAGTGGGAAAAAGCAGTAGGCTTTTCGGAGTTTAAGTGTAGCCCAAATCGTTTCCAATTAAATGGTCAGGATATTTTCTTAAAGGGCGTTTGCAAGCACGAAATGTATGGAGAAAATAGTGGCCATACAGTTACGGAAGAGCAAATTTATACCGATTTGAAAATGATAAAGGAGACAGGCTGTAACTTTGTTCGCCTAGTACATTATCCTCACAATAACAAAACCTTAGATATAGCTGATAAGCTTGGTCTTTTATGTTGCGGTGAGCCCGGTCTTTGGCAAGCAGACACCAAAAATCCACTCGTTACAAGAGATTGCTTAGAGGTGTTAAAAAGGATGGTTATTCGAGACAGGTCCCACCCAAGTGTTGCCTTTTGGCTTGCCTTTAATGAGTGCGATTTTGACGAAGAATTTTTAAATTCTGCAGTTGAAATTTGCCGTGAAAATGATAAAAATCGTTTGGTTTCCGGTGCAAACAATATGTCGAATGAGGAAACTTTGAAATACTATAACCTTTGTGACCTTGATTTTTATACGATGCACCCATACAGTGAAACCTTTGATATGGCGAAAACCGCTTCGGAGGTTTTGTGTGATAAGCCGCTTATGTTTACAGAATGGGGCGGATATTATGTTTATGATAACCCTCATTTGTTAACTGATTTTTTGACAAATATGTATGGTCTATATAAAAATCATAGATTAGCTGGCACCTGTCTTTGGTATTGGGCGGAAATTAATGATTACAACCGTGGGGGAGCCGCTTGCGTTGATGGTACGCTCAAGGAAGCATTGGTAGATTTTGATAGAAAGCCAAACCTAATATATCACGCCTTTTGCAACACTATAAAATCTATGGAAGAAGAAAAAACACCTTTTGACGTGTACGAATTTGAGCAAATTTCCACCGTAGACGGTGAGCCACTTGTGTGCGATAGTGTGTCAAACTACGAAGAATTGTTGGAGCTGATGAAAAGACCCTTGAACACTCGCCTTGCAAAAACAAGAAAAAAGCAGGTTGAATATGGGGTGGTTTTGCAAAAGGAAGAAATAAAGGGCATTTCAAAAATACCGTATATAGTTAAAGAAAATCCTCTTGTGTTTGAAGCACAAATTAAAGGAGAAACATTAACGTTTTTGGGCTTGACTGCCATAAACTACGGCTACCCAATTTTGGGTGAGTACGGAGAAGAGGCATTGAAAATTCGGATTGAATATATTGATGGGGACAAACAAGAGTATATCGCTAAAAATGGAGTAGATGTTTGTATTTGCTGTGCTTCTGTTGGTTCATCACGGATAAATCCGATATGTGAAAGGGCTATCCCCTTTGCGCGTTTCTCCTATGACAAGAATTTTGAGGAATATATTATTAATAAGTTAGAGCTTGTAGTAAAGAAAAAGACGATTTCAAGGGTAATTCTTGAACAAACAAATTCTAATTACGATGTTTTGATTTATGGAATATATATTGATTAAAGCAAAAAACTCCGACACGTGTCGGAGTGTTTTGCTTAAAGATAAAATGAGTGATTGCCTATTTTTGCATAAAGCGGTCTGTTTTTAACCACCCAGGAGTTTGGCACAAGGCTTGCATTTACAAAGTATAGAATATCGTTGCTCATCGAATATCCCTCTAAGCAAATCTTGGCAGCAATTATGCTCTGTGCATTAGGGGCTTTGTAAATCGTACCGTTTTGGGTTGGGCTAAACTGCACACCGTTTTTCTTATCGAAAATAACACCGTAGATAGTGTTGGGGAAATATGAGTGGTCACGCCTATTTAAAATAACGTTACCAACTGCAATCTTACCCTTTAGTGGCTCTCCGCCACTTTCTGCATAAATGATACGGGAAAGCCAGTAAACCTCATCTTCTCGGTAAAAGCTGTCACCGCTTACAATACCGCCCGTACCCTTCGTAATTCTGAAGGAGTGAGTTGGACCGTCCCAACGGATTTTAGCGCCAAAGACTTTAGCCATTAACAAAACAGGGGCATACATAGTTCCGCTTTTCATAAAAACGGGACTTTCGGTATAAAGATATCTTCCGTTTGCAACTATGTAATTGTCTCCGTCTTTAGCTGTTAAGTATAGCTTATCTGTCGAAACAGTAAGCGTCCTTGTAGAATAATTGTACTTAACAGAAGCGCGTGAGTCCATAGATGTTGAAAATTTTCTGATGCCCACAAACGTAGTAGCATCCTTAATTTGTACGCCACCCCAAAAGGCTTCTTCATTAATATATATACCAACGCTTGCTCGCGGCTCAGGACTTGCAAAAGCAGTCATTGAGAAGCAAGAAAGCAAAAGCATAAACACTAACGAAAAAGATATAGCTCTTTTCATTAAACCATCCTTTCTTATTAGATTTTTCGTAACCGCATAACAATTACACTAAAATTGTAACATCAAGAAAAATCTATTTCAAGGAACAAAATTTCCCAAGGAAAATGATGGCTGATATTTTGTCAAAATTTATGAAAAATGGCACTCTGTGTGCGTAATTTAGGCGAATTTATTCTTTTTTGGCATTAATTCCCACTCCGGAAAACACCTTGGCAAATAAAAGATAACAAGCTCCGCATATGAAAATTTCAATGAAGCAGACGGCACGGGAATTGAAAACGGAAGCAAAAATGTTATAAAATCCATCGTTGTTGAAAATTAACTTTGTGACAACAGTTGCTAATATTACGGAAACCAGCGGCTTTAATACCCAAGTGAAAATAGGGGTTTTAATTTTCGTTATATTCAGTAATTTAATTATGCTAAAGGAAGTATTAAAAAGCTCCATTAAAAAGATTACCACAACGTAACCGCTAATGCCCATATTGGGTAACAGAGTTAATACAAGCAAGACGCTCATAAAAGCATCGGCAATATTCACCCTCATTGTGTATAGCTGCTCACCTAAGCCCTTTAGCATACTGTCAACTGCGGTGTCAAGGTACATCAAGGGTATCAAGGGAGCTAAAAGCCTTATAAATTCACCTGCCTCGGGGCTTTTGTAAATGAAATTGCCAAGTTCATCGGAAAAACAAACGAAAATGCCCGAAACTCCAATAGAAAAAAGGAGAGAAAAAAAGAAAACCCTGCTAACAATACTGTTAACTCTTTTTATATCGCCTTCCTCTTGGGCGCTTGAAAGCTCAGGAATTAAAAGAGAAGCAAAGGAGCCAAGAACTGCCGAGGGGAATAAGAGAATAGGGAAAACCATACCGTGCAAAACTCCGTAAGAGGAAAGAGCCTCGGAGGCGCTTGCTCCACTGCGCTTTAATCCCCAAGGGATTGCCAAATGCTCGATTGTCAAAAGAGCAGAGCGAACGTAAGTGCTGACCGCAACAGGCAAGGCAATGGAAATTATAGAGTAGTTTTCTTTTTCGCCTTCCTTTGATTTTAACCGTATGAAGCACCCCTTGTTAACACGATTAAAATCAAAAATCCTTGATGGAGTGGATGGATTTATCTCTTTTTTGACAATGGCGAATTTTTGATTTTTGTGTATTTTTCTGTCGAATAGGAACAGTGTAGCCGAAATAAGAACACAAACCGCTTCACTCACTGCACCGCCTGCAACAACTGCAATGCAGGCGTACTCAAGTCCCTTAGGAGCAATAAGCATCAAAAGAGCAGAAACAACTGTTATTTTCGCACCCTGCTCGCACACCTGTACAATTACGCTTTTATAAACTCGTCTTACTGCGTTAAAGTAACCGTTTAACGCACTTGAAAGCGATATAGGAGTTAAGGTAAATGCAAGAATTTTTAAGGAAGGAATAGTCCTTTTATCTCCAAGGGCGTAAGTGCCGATTGCGTTTGCACTGTTATATAGCAGCGTACTTGACAAAAGGGAAAAGAAAAGACAGTAAAATAGAGCATTTTTCATTATTTTATGGACACGTCTGTCGGCTTTTTTGTCAAAATAGCTCTCGTTCCCGTAGGGGATAGCACGGCTGATGAGACGTACAACCGCCAAATTAATACCTGATGTCGCCAAGGTAATGGCAAAGCCGTAAACGGTTTGAGTCAGGTTTAAAAGCCCCATGCCCTCAGCGCCGACGCGGGATGTGACAAAGACGTTAAATGCAACCGCCACTCCCCGCATTGCAATAGCAGCCGAGGATAATAGTAAGCCATTGAATATGTATTTTTGAGCTCTGTTTATTTTTATCACCACACAATCAATAAATTATATGACGATAATCAGAAAAATAACCTCTTGCCGTAAAAGCAAAAGGTTATTTTTAAATTATTTTACAATTAGTGTAACAATCTCAAACGGTTTAACCTCAATGGAAACGGTGTTGTTCTTAACGTTCAATTTCTTTAGCTTCTTTTCGCTGAGGTTTCCTATATAAGCTTCGGTAATATCAAAACCGAAGGTTACGTTTGTGCGTGTGCGCGCATTTTTGCAATCGTAAAGACGTACTATTGTTTCGTCGCCGTATTCTGCTTCCTTAATAGCTTCAACAAGAATGTTATCACTGTCAACTGCCACCAAGGAATATTCGCTTGGCATTTGTCCCTTGCCTTCTGTCTTGACAGCGGTCATTGGAAGGTTTAAGTCGTATGCGTATTTTACGGTGTCACTGCTTGCCAAATTGCCCTTATGAGGTAAAATGGAGTAAGTCAAGATATGCTCGCCCTGGTCGTTATAGTTGCCCATATTGTCAGGATTCCAAGCGGAGGTCAAAATTGTCAAACGCATATCTCCGTTGTGGATATCGTGTCCATACTTGCAATCGTTCAAAACGCTCACACCGTAGTCACCCTCGGACAAATCTGCATACTTGTGGGCACAAACCTCAAATCTTGCCTGGTCCCAAGAGGTGTTAAAGTGTCTTGGACGCTCGATTGTACCGTACTGGATTTCGTTGCTTGCCTTGTCGGAGTTGATGTCAACAGGGAAGGATACCTTTAAAATCTGTCTTTGCTGTACCCAATTAATCTTTGTTTCAAAGTCGATTTTCGGCATATCCTCATAGAACCAAACGGTCTGTTCGATTTCACTGTCCATATGCTTTTTCTTGTAGTGGATACCCGTTCTTGCTCCGTCAATTATTGTGGAAACGTCATATGCGCCGGAAACGGTGTATTCCTTGTCATTTGCACTTCTTTGATATTCCCAAGCGTCGTATTCCGTTGGGTAGTTTTCAAGGACGAAGAGCCTGTTTGCCCTTTCACCCTTTTTAATAACCTCACGGTGATTCTTTTTGTCAAATAAGGAAACAAGATTATAATCCTTGTCAAATTTTGCAGTATAGAATTTAGAGTAAACCGTTCTTTCCTTAACCTCAATAGTGTTCTTTGGCTCAATATAATCAATAACAGCGTAACCCTTAGGTGGAATATTCTTAACAAAAACGCTCTTTCCGTCAATCTTTACTACGCTTGAATTTTTAAAGGAATGTGGATTGAATACCGCATAACCCTTTTTGTCAACGTTATTTGCAACGTATTCAAATGCTTGGTTTCTGTACTTTGCAAACAATGTCTTTAATTCCGCATATTCCTTGTCGCATTTTTCATAAACCTCAGGGATTGATGAGCCGGGGATAATGTCGTGGAATTGGTTTGTTAAAATTGTTTCCCAGGCATTGTGCAATTCAGCCTTAGGGAATTTGGCAGCTCTTAATTTGTCCATCATAACGCAAAGTGCTTCGGTGTCGAGAATTAAAAATTCGCATTGGCGGTTGTTTCTTTTGTTCTTTGCGATAGATGTGTATGTGCCTCTGTGGAATTCGAGGTAAAGCTCGCCTCTCCAGGAGGGCAAAAGCTCAGGATGCTTGTCAATGTTTTTCTTCAAATTCTTGAAAAAGCTTGATGCTGTGTCGATTTTCGCCTGTGCAAGACCCGGTACACCGTAGCTTGCACGTCTGATTTTTTCAATCATATCATCGGTTGGTCCGCCACCGCCGTCACCGTAGCCGAAGGTAACTATTGCTTCATTTGAAAGTGATTTTTGTTGGTATCTGTTCCAAGCACCGTCGATTACACTAAGATTAGAATCGGGACAGTATGAGCTGAATCTTTCAGGCACGCGTCCCTTTTTTTCGTCTTGAGCGGTTAAAAAGTGGGTATTGATTCCGGTTCCGTCAAGACCTTGCCAATTAAATGTGTCATATGGCATTGTGTTTGTGTCATTCCAACCTATCTTAGAGGTAACAAACCAATCAACATCACTTTTTCTTAAAATCTGAGGTAAAGCTGCTGCATAGCCAAATACGTCAGGCAACCATAAAATTTTGGACTCAACGCCGAACTCGTCACGGAAGAAGTTTTTACCGTATTGTACCTGTCGAACAAGGCTTTCACCGGAGGAAAGGTTGCAGTCTGCCTCAACCCACATAGCACCCTCAACTTCCCATCTGCCTGCCTTAATCATTGCCTTGATTTCCTCGTAAAGCTCAGGGGCTTCCTCCTTTACCATTTTGTATAAAATGGCCTGAGAGGACATAAACTTGTACTCGGGATATCTCTTCATTAATTCTATAACGGTAGCGAAGGAGCGTTGCACCTTCTCTCTTGTTTGCGCAACAGTCCAAAGCCAAGCAATGTCAATATGGGTGTGACCGATACAAATTGACCTTACGTCTTGGCTCTTGCAGAATTCACTGTAAAATTCCTTTTGCAAAAGCTTGTCAGCCTCTTTAACGGAAGCGTAGAATTCTTCAGACGGTACCTTGAGCATATAAACTCTGTTAACGGCACGCTCAAGTATTGTGGCAATATTTTGATACTCGTAAGAGTTTTCATCAAGGAATGAAAGAGCGCCGAATGGTACATTTACGTCATAGTAAAATTTCTTAACGTCCAAATTTTCCAAAATAATGTTGGCATTTAAGCGTAGATGCTGTCTTTGTGCCTCCATACCTGAGTATGCGTAAAGCATAATTTCATACTTGTCCTGACCTGACAAAATAATGTAGGTGTGGTTGGTATCAAGACCTTGTCTGATTTTGCCGTCAACGTATGCGATAAACTGTGGATTTGTTGCATCCCAGCCTGTAATTTGCGTTGAAATTTCAAGCTTGAATTCCTTGCCGTTTAAGTGGGTTGCATCAACAGAGAAGGCAAACCAAACGTGCTGGTCTCTGTCGTAGCCCCATGTATCGTTTTCGCCAAAGGAAAGAAAATCCTTAGTATCCGGCAAAGCACTGCCGCTCTTGTAGCCGCAAGGCAAATATTTGATGCCTGTAACAGGCGTTTTTGAAATTGTGATTTGTGACCCAAGCTTGTTAAGAATAACGCTCAAGTTTTTGAATGTTTCGCTTAAAGGCTTCATGTAAAAATCTCCTTAAAAGTTGTGTTGAGAAAATTGTATCATAAAATAAGCAAAAATGCAACAAAGTATTTGCAATTTTTACCTTTCTATGTTAAAATATTTAAAAGAAACGGGGGGACTTTATGGAAGAGCTTTTGCGTACGGAAATGCTTTTGGGCAAGAAAGCAGTTGAAGCCTTGAAATCAAAGCGCGTAATTGTGTTCGGTGTTGGGGGTGTTGGTGGCTACACCTGTGAGGCGCTTGCAAGGACGGGTGTGGGTCAAATAGACTTGGTTGATAACGATACTGTGTCACTGTCCAATATTAACAGGCAAATTATCGCTTTGCACTCAACCGTTGGCAGCCCTAAGGTTGAGGTTATGAAGGAGCGCATTTTTGATATAAATCCGCAAATTGAGGTTAATGTCTTTAACTTGCTTTTCACTCCCGAAAATTCCCACGAGTTTGATTTTTCATCATATGATTATGTGGTGGATGCTATTGATATGGTAAAGAGTAAGGTGGAATTGGCTGCTCTTTGTGAAGAAGCAGGCACGCCGATAATCTCCTCAATGGGCACAGGAAACAAGCTAAACCCCTGCGGCTTTAAGGTGGCTGATATTTACAAGACGTCCGTTTGCCCTCTTGCGCGTGTTATGCGCGCAGAGCTGAAAAAACGGGGAGTTAAAAAACTAAAGGTTGTTTACTCCGAGGAAACGCCTGTTTCCGTGGAAATGAACTCGGAGGATAAAACAAAGCGTGTTCCCGCCTCGGCTGCATTTGTGCCATCGGTTGCAGGCTTAATCATTGCCTCCGAGGTTATCAAGGATTTAATAAAGGAATGATTGGAGAAAATATGAAAAGCAGAATTAATAAATTAAGAGAACAGTTTGATATGCTCGGTGTTGACGCTATTTATTTGACGTCAAGAACATCACACCGCTATTTTACAAAATTCAATAACGAGGATGGCTCACTCCTAATAACTAAGAAAAACGCATATGCCTTTGAGGATTTTAGATATGTTGAGGTGGCAAGTGAGCTTTTGGCTGACGCTTACAATGTAATGGAGCCTAAAAAAGTCGGCTACTTGGAGGAGATTTTGAAGTCGGAAGACGTTTCTGTTTTAGGCTTCGAGGATGAGGAATTAAGCGTTAGTAAGTATGAAGAGCTGAATAGCCGTTTGTCCGACACGTGTGCATTGAAGCCGATACACGATACCGTCGTTATTATGCGTCAGGTTAAGAACGAATGGGAAATTGAGCAAATAGCTAAGGCGCAGGAGATTACTGACCGTGCGTTTAGCCATATTTTGAATGTGATTTCTACTGATATCACCGAAAATGATGTGGCGGCAGAGCTTGAGTATTTTATGCGTAAAAACGGCGCTGAGGACAAGAGTTTTGAAACTATTGCAATAAACGGTAAGAAAACCTCTTTGCCTCACGGTGTGCCGGGTAATTCAAAGCTGACAAAGGGCTTTTTGACAATGGATTTCGGTGCAACGGTCAACGGTTATCATTCCGATATGACAAGAACGGTTTGTATCGGAAAGGCAGACGAGGAAATGAAAAAGCTATACAACACAGTTCTTGAAGCGCAGCTTTCCGCGCTTGAATATCTAAGTGCTGGCGGCAAAAATTCCAAGGAAGCTGACAAGATTGCAAGAGATATAATTTACAAGGACTACGAGGGTTATTTTGGACACTCCTTGGGACATAGCGTAGGCCTTGTTATTCATGAGCGTCCCGCCCTTTCCCCTGTGAAAGAAGCAATATTAGTTCCCGGCAATGTGGTAACTGTTGAGCCGGGCATATATATTCCGGGGAAATACGGTACGAGAATTGAGGATTTGGTTGTAATTCGTGAAAATGGCATAACAAATTTAACAAAATCTGAGAAAAAACTCATAGAAATTTAACAAATTTCAAAAAATATCGAAATAACTATTGCAATATTGCCGAATATATAGTAAAATGTTTGTGTAAATTATGTCCACAGGACAAGGGACGATTTGTGGCGGATTTGTTCCTCAAATACTTTTAACGCCAAGAAAAGGAAATTTTAAAATGATTACAGCAGGCGATTTTAGAAACGGCGTTACCTTCGAGATGGAAGGTAAGGTATATCAGGTTATTGAGTTCCAGCACGTTAAACCGGGTAAGGGCGCAGCTTTTGTAAGAACAAAGTACAGAGATGTTGTGTCAGGTGCTACACGTGAGGCTTCCTTCAACCCAACAGCTAAGTTTGAAACTGTACAGGTTGAGCGCAGAGAGCTTCAGTACCTCTATAATGACGGTGAGCTTTACTACTTTATGGATGTTGAAACTTACGAGCAGGAGCCGCTTAATGCTGATAAATTAGGCGATAACTTCAAGTTCGTTAAGGAGAACACTTCGGTTAAGGTTCTCTCTTACAAGGGCGTTGTTTTCGGTGTCGAGCCGCCGAAGCACGTTGTTCTCGAAATTACCGAGAC
>JAZSGX010000019.1:0-3589 GCA_045532975.1 Eubacteriales bacterium
CTCTCCCACGCCATACAAAAAGGACAGGTTTTATACCTGTCCTTTTTGTATGGCGTGGGAGAGAAGATTCGAACTTCCGCACCGGGAACCCGGCCTACATCCTTAGCAGGGACGCCTCTTACAGCCTCTTGAGTACTCCCACAAGAACACCATTTTTCAATGGCTGCAAACCGCTGTTTACTCAGTTTGCTTTACAATTATACACAATTTTTTTGGGTTTGTCAATAGTTTTTTATTTTTATTTTGTTTTTTAATAACAGCGGTTAAAAAGCACCCCAAAATCCTTTTCGGATTTTGGGGTCTTTTTTTATTTGGATGAAATGTCGTTATAGCTCTTTAGCTCAATTGATTCAAGGGTTTTGCCGTTGTCGAGGTAATAGGTTTGTGCGCCATCCTTTACATAAACGCAGAACGCAAGGTCCTTGTCAAGGGTTGCTTTGGTAAAGCCGATAACCGCTATGGCAATGTAATCGTGGGCGAATTGGTTTTGTTTCGTTATATAAGTTTTCCCTTTTGTAATTAAATCCTTATTTTCTTCACTCAACGGGTCACTAACAGAGGAAACGACAAATCCGTATTCAAATGCGTTGCCTGTTAGTGTAGTGTATTTTTCAAGGCTTTGCTTGTTGATACCGAAAAATTGTGACATTGAGTAGCTGCCGTCAATGGCAAATTCGGTGCAGGAGTAACCGTAGTTAACAAACAGAGGAGAAACGTTCTCGTTTACAGTTATAGTTTCACAAACTGAGCAGGATTCCTTAACGCATACTGCATCGAAGTATCCGTTTTCCTCAAATATGGTTGCCTTTGAAAGGTTGTGCTGTGGGTTTTCAAGAAGGGCGGTTTGACCGCAATTTCTGCCACAGCCAAACTGACAGCTATTAATCACCATTCCCTCTGCGTGAACACCGTTATAGAAAGCGTCGCAAAGATTGTAGCCATAAACTATAACTCTGTTTGTGTTAACGGTGATGTCCGTTGTGTATGGATCCATACCGAGATAATCTGTTCCGTTTGACTTTGATGGGTCATATGCTACAATATTAGCGTTGTTAAGACAGATATCTCCTGAATATTTTGTAACAAAGGCAATAGCCTCTTCCTTTGTGCCTGTGTAGTAAATAACGTATTTTTTAAGGTCGTTACTGTCGTTTCTACCGATAATCGAACCGCTTGCAAGAGAGCCCTCTGCTGTTGCAAAGCAAGCAGGCATATAAACCTCGATAAACTCGTCGTTATTACGACCCAAGGCATTAAGCAAGGCGTTGCCTGTAACCTTAGAGAGGTTAGGGCTTAAAACAAGCTTGGAAAGATTACCGCCGTGACCGCCAAAAGTAGCTCTGCCAATAGAGGTTACGCTTGGTGGCAAAACAACCTCAGTAAGGGAGAGTGTATTACCTAAGAAATTGTCCGTCAGAGAAGTAATCTGCGAGCCCTCTTCAAAAACAAAGCTTGTTAGACTTGAGCACCCGTTAAAGGTGTTGTGACCAACCTTTTTTACGGTGTTTGGTACAACAAAAAATTCAAGAGCTGAGCATTTTTCAAAAGCTGCGCCGGCAAACTCCTCAACAATGGTATCCTCAGGGAAGGAAACCTCTTTAAGAGCTGTTACGTTTTTCCAAGAAAAATATTTGTCAGTAATGCAAGGCATAACCTTGATGTGGGACGGAATTTGAATTCTTACAACGCTTGCTGCCTTATATTCCTTAGAGAAGGCAGCGTTGATGTAATCAAATTTCCACGTCATAGTTGTATTGCTTGTAACAATGTAACGCGATGGGTAGGTGTGATATTCCGTACCGTCAAAAAGAACGCAGTATACGTCATCGTCCTCTGCCATACCCTCTAAATTGATTGAGGCGCTTATTTCGGGTGTGCCGAACTCGTCTGTGGATGCGGCGCTTACGCTAAATGCAAAAAGGCAACAGGCAAGGGCGCAAAGAGTGAAAATAAGAAATAATTTTTTCATAAAGCATCTCCTAAGCTTATTTATACTTTAATTATAGCATATTCTGTTTAACCGTGTAAAGATGGCAAATTTAACAAAACTAAGGTGCGGAGTGTATATTGGAAGTCAAGTTTTTTGTGCAATAAGTTATAAATTGTATTGATTTTATTTAACCGTTGTGTTATTATACATCTTGTAATTAATCATTGGAGATGATATTTTGGAAAGAAAGAAGTATTCTGCAAAAGCCATAGTTATTCTTTGTACTATTGCTTATTTTGCAAGCTATTTTTCCCGTAAAACCTTTGCGGTAGTTATGGTAAATATGCTTGAGGGTGGCGCTCTTGAGCGTGATGTTGCGGGTCTTGTGGGCACTGCGCTTTTCGTATTTTACGGCGCGGGTCAGCTTATCAGCGGTTATATGGGAGATAAATTTTCCCCTAAATACTTGATGTTTTCTGGTCTTATGGTGTCTGCGGTTTGCAACCTACTTTTGCCTATTGTACCAAATCAATATTTAATGATACCTGTATGGGCGGTAAACGGATTTGCACAGGCACTTTTGTGGCCACCTATTGTGCGTATTTTGTCAGATAGTCTAAGCCACGAAAAGTATGTGACCGCCAACCTAATCGTTACCTGTGGCGCTCACGTTTCTACTATTGTTTTGTACTTGTATGCACCTCTTTGCATTAAGTGGTGGTCGTACAAGGCGGTGTTCTTTAGCTCAACGGTTTTCTGCGTTGTGGCGGGAGCTATATTCTTGGTTGCAATGTCAATCGTTCTTGGCAAAAAGGAGAAGAACCAAGCTCCTGTTGTACAGCCAAAGGCGGAGCTTGTTAATGGTTCTGTTTGGCAGGTGTTCCGTCGCTCGGGTATTTTGCCTATTTTCGTTTGCATTATAGTTATGGGCTTTATGCGTGACGGCATTGAATCCTGGCTACCAACCCTTTACAGCGAGGCGTTTGGTAGAGATAGCTCGGAGTCAATTTTGGTGTCCGTTGCTTTGCCTATTTTCTCAATCATTAGCTTGTTCTTGGTAAGAATTATACATAAGGGCAAGGTATTTAATAACGAGTCAAGAGGAGCAGGGATTTTGTTTACCCTTTCCATTGTCTTGTGCATACCCTTTGCTTGCTTGATTAGTGTGGAAAACACGGGGGCAAGAGTTGTTTGCTTGCTTTTGGCAGGTATTATCAGCGCTTGTATGCATTCCTGCAATTTCTTGCTCATTTCCTGTCTGCCGGGCAGATTTGCGGGCACAGGTAAGGCGTCAACCGTTGGCGGCTTTTGTAATGCATGCACCTACGTTGGTGCGGCTGCGTCAATGTACGGTATTGCCTTGGTGTCCGAGGCATTTGGCTGGACAGTTACCGTTATTTCCTGGATTGGTATTTTAGCACTTGGCGTTGCCTTTGCCTTCATTGCCTTTAAAAAGTACACCAAGTTTTTGGAAAAGTGATGAACTTTATAACTAAAAAGCTCGACCGCGCGGTCGGTCTTTTTGTGTTTTAATATAGTGGGTCTGCGCCGATGGCTTTTAGGATTTCCTTTGCGATAATCAAGCCGCCAACCCAGTTGGGATGAACTCTGTCCCAAGAGATATATGCAGGGTATCTGTGTGCCAAGTGCTTATCAAAT
>JAZSGX010000058.1:0-18590 GCA_045532975.1 Eubacteriales bacterium
AGGTTTTAGGTGCAAGGCATTTTAGAACGAGCCAAAAAGCTCGTGTTCAAGGCAAAATTTTGCCGATATATAAAAATATTTCAAAAAATTTTAACGCCGAAGACGGGATTTTTGTCCGTTCCAAAACTGGTTCGTCTCACCCCCGTAAGGCATAATTCAATTATATCACACCCACGCGCATTTTTCAATAATCGAAGTAACCTTTTAGCCATATTAAAAATAAAAATTCCCCCTGTCAATTCTGCATTTCTCTGCCTCCCTTGGAGCAAGGGAGGTGTCAACGCAGTTGACGGAGGGATTGTCATTCTGAGGGCTACCGAAGAATCTTTTAACCGATAGCACCAATTAAATTTTTTCATATCAAAGAAGATCCTTCGCTTCGCTCAGGATGACACCTTGTGTCAATTTTGCACTTCGCACTTTGCATTTCGCATTACCATTGTAGGGGTCGACGTTCACGCGAACCCCAAAAATCACAAGGATTTTTGAGGACCCCTACCCTCGACGACCCGCATTTTTGTATTCCACATTGCGTATTTTCGACGAGGGTCCATTACACAAATAACAAAAGGGCAGAAATTTCTGCCCTTTTGCTATTCATCTATTGCCATTGATATTATTTCACCTGTAAATTTATCTATTGCGTAATAATATACGCGTTTTTCAAGCTCTGTGCTTGCATATTCTTTTCTAAAGCATATCTCCCAATAGTCCTTTGTTAAGTTTGGTAGCTCCACTATATACTCAAATCCGTCGCCGTCCTCTGCATAATTAAGGTAAAAATGGACTTTTGCGATTTTAATGGCTTCGCTCGACGGTATAATTCCGCTTTCTTTCATTTTTGGCTCATAAACAATCGCTCCGCTTTGCTCGTCAATTTCAAAAAGGAAGCCGCCATCCTTAACATCAACAATATATTCAGGGTCGCCCACGTATACGGGGTAAATTAATATATACCAAAAGCCATCAATCTTGCCGTCTATGGCTTTGGCGGTATATACAAAATCCTCGTGTAGGGTTGTGTCATAATTTGCTATAAACCACTCCAAAGCAATTATAATTGCTTCTTCTTCACTAATAAGTCGGGCTGTTTTCCTGACGTTAACTATTTCACCTGTAATTTTATCAACGGTATAACAGTATGTGTAGCCCTTTTCACCATATTCTGTAATGCGTATTTCCCACACTCCTTTAAGGTTTTCGGAGCGACTGATTTCGTACTCAAAATCCTCTTCACACGTCAAAAAATAAGTATTATAGTAATGATTGTATGCTATTTTAACAGCATCATTTTCCGATATATATTCGTAGTCAGGCACACCGTCCTCTAAGCCTCTTGGATTGTATGCAAGCATACAGGCAATCGGATGCTTTAGGGGAGCCTTTAAATCCTGTATTCCGCCCAAATCGTCCCCGTATAATTTTTTCTGGTCGGTAACCAAATAAATTTCATTTCCCGTATATTCGTCCAATTTGACGTACCTGCCGCTTCTGTCAAGAATGACGTAAGCATCCTTGTAGTCATAGCAAGCCTTTATATGCTCAATGCTAAAATCCTCACCCTCATAGTGAGTAACCTCTGCATAGCCAAAGGAATAGGATTTTACCTCTCCGTCTAACTGTATTCGGGCAGGATAGCTTTCCAGTATTGTAATTTCACCTGTGTATTCAATAGTTATAGTATCTCCTGCAACTATATCGTCTGGTATTACAACACCGTTAAAGCCCTTACCCAAATTGCCATAATCAACAAGTAAATTTGCACTCGGCACATATGAAGGGTCAGGCGTAATAATCCAATCCCCATAGTCATAATTTAATTGCCAGGTTACCGTATGCACCTTCTCCGTTGGGTCTTTGGGGTTTTGCGGATCATCTTCCTTTGGCGGCTCGATAGAATCTTCTGTTGTGCCACCCATAGACGTATCGGTTGAGCCTGTCGTTATTTCATCCTCAGATGTATCACTTGAGCCTGTCGTTATTTCATCCTCAGATGTATCGGTTGAGCCGGTCGTTGTTTCGTCCTTTGACGTATCACTTGAGCCTACCGTGGCGCCACCCTTGTTGGACGAAACGTCAGTTAAGTCAGAGCCACCAACACCGTCTATACTGTCCTTTGTACCGTCAGAGGAGCTTATAGCATCCTGGGACGCGCCACAAGACACAAGTATTGCAAAAACAACTATTGCTACTAAAAATAGAGATAAGTATTTTTTCATAAATTTTCCTCCTTTGCCCACGCGGACTTTTATCTTTTCACTTAATAAGACGGGATTTTTGTTCTGTTGGTTACACATTTTTGATATTTCTGATTTCAGTATAGCACAAATGTTGATTTTTTCAACTTTGACAAGCACATTTTCAGCTTCTGTTCATTGTATTTTCATTTTGCATTTCTCTGCCTCCCTTGGAGCAAGGGAGGTGTCAACATAGTTGACGGAGGGATTGTCATTCTGAGGGTTACCGAAGAATCTTTTAACCGATAGCACCAATTAAATTTTTTCATATCAAAGAAGAGCCTTCGCTTCGCTCAGGATGACACCTTGTGTCAATTTTGCGTTTTGCATTTCTCTGCCTCCCTTGGAGCAAGGGAGCTATGAAACACAAAAAGGAACGTACTTGTTACGTTCCTTTTTAGCGTATTTTAAAGTAAATAATATGGCAATTCTCCGCCTAAGTTGACGTAGCCCTCGCCCTGTCTTGCCTCGGATTTGGTATTCTTTTTTGTTACCTTTTCCGCAGTTTTTACAGGAGAAAAATCAGGCTCCGTTTCCATGCTCTTTTTAGGTGCGGCTTGCTTTGCTCTTGGCTTTTTTGTATCTTTTAGCTTTGATTGTATCTTAGCCTTTGGGCTGGCTGTGGGTGGAGTTAGCTTTTCCGTCACCGTTGCCTTTTCCTCTGCAACCACGCTGTTTTCCATATCGGGAGCTGTTGTTTTTACACTTGAGTAACCGTTGTTTGATACTCTTTTTATAGCATTCTTACCTATTGGCATATTCTACTATCTCCTTTGCAAGCTTTTTATATTCTAAGGCACTGCGTGAATATTTTTTGTAAGCTACCACAGGGCAGCTATTATCCTGTGACCATTCAATGGCGCTGTCAACCCTTACATACTCCTCAAAAACTCGTACATCCTCGCTCTCGCGCAATGTCTTTAAGGTTTCCTTAAAGTAATTTTTCCTCTCGTCCGCCTTAGTTACCATAATGCCCATAACCTCTAATCGAGGTGCAATTTCACGCGCCTTGCCTATAAAGTCAAACATATTGGCAAGACCGAAAAGACCCCAAGGGCTTGCCTCAACGGGAATTACCACAAAGTCGGAGGCACACATTACGTTCATTACCCAACCGCCTAAGGTTGGTGGGGAGTCAATAAGTATGTAATCGTAGTAACCGCGGGCACGGATTGGCTCCAAGCATTTTTTAAGTATAAATTCCCTTTGCCACTTTGGAAAAAGGTCGAACTCAATTCCGCTCATAAGTGATGTTGACGGTACTATATCAAGCCCCTCATACTTTGTTGATACCACAAAGTCACTCAAATCCTTTTCTTCCTTAATAGCAGTGTATATGTTTTTTCCGTTGCTTGCGTATTCCAAGGACTTTTCCTCATCAAAGAAGGAAAGGGTCAGATTAAGCTGCATATCTCCGTCTATGATAAGCACGCGCTTGCCCATTTGAGAAAGGGCGCAGCCTATATTAGAGCAGCTTGTGGTTTTTCCACTGCCACCCTTATTGTTTGCAAAAGCAATTACACGGGTTTTGCTCATTTTCTCATTTCCTCCAATTCCTTTTCATCCTCGGCTAAAAACTCAATCAATGCGTCAAGTCCCTCTCCCGTATAGGCACTGACGGGAAATATTTTTTTACATCCCGCAAGCCTTAGCCATCTTTCCACTCGCTCAGGGTTTGCGTCCGGCTTGTCAATACCTGTAATAATACCAACAACCTCTCTGTTTACAAGGCTTGTAATACAGGGAGAAAAAATGGAGTATGGCTCGTTTGCCGAAAGCACAAGACCAACCACGTCCGCCTCATAGGAATAAAGCGCCAAGGCTCCGCTTGTTTGTCGTAGCTCCGTATATTCTCCGGGGGTGTCGATTATAGTATCAAGATAGTTTATGTACTGTGTTTTATAATAGTGAATCTGCTCACCGTTCAAGGCTTGGGTCAGGGTGGTTTTACCTGCCGCCACTCTGCCTATTAAAATAATCTTTTTCATTAGGTTTTAGTAACTTCACAGCAAACGTAGGAAAGCTTTGACGTAAAATATTCTCTTATAGCGTAAAAAGCTGACTCCACGCTTGAAACACTGCCTGTGATAATAAGCGTTCCTGTAAATCTGTCAACGAAGCCAATGTCAGCACCCGAGGATTTCATAGCTATATCCGCGGCAATTACCGCACTCTCCGCAGGAGAAACGGTAAGCACACCTATTGCGCTTCTTGTATAGTCTGTCTTTGGATCAAGACCAAGCTTTGTATAAAGCACATCGTTAGGATTTGCAATTATATGGCAAAGAGTTATCTGCTTACCTGGTACTAACTCCTGCACAATTCTCATATTTTCTTTTAATTCCATTTTAGCCTCCAATTTTACATTTAAGCCCTGAGGCTTCTGCCACGGACAAAAGATATTCCATTTTTTCCTTTGTGGGTGGCTCAATTTCCTTTAACGCATAGTTTCTGCCAAGACCCACGTATTTGTCAGAGCCAAGCCTGTGGTACGGTAACAAGTGATGCTCCTTCACCCCCGGCAAGGATGCGGCAAAGCGGGAAATTTCCTTAATTTCCTCTTCTGTGTCGTTAAAGGTTGGTATAACGGGAGTTCTTACAATAAGCTCCACTCCGCTTTCTGCAATTTTCCTTGCATTTTCAAGTATGCGCTCGTTACCAACCGCGGTGTATTCCTTATGCTTTTGGCTGTCCAGGTGCTTAATGTCCATTAAGTAAAGGTCAACGTAGGGCAAAATTTTTTCTATTTCCGCAAATGGGGCGCTTGCCGCTGACTCAACCGCGGTGTGCAGCCCCTCCTCCTTGCAAGCCTTGAGTAGCTCCCTTGCAAAATCTGCTTGGCAAAGGACCTCTCCGCCGGACAGGGTAACCCCCCCTCCGCTTCTGCGGTAGTATGGCAAATCGGAAAGGATTTCGGGCATTATGTCAGCAACCGTCACGTCATAGCCAACGGTTTTCACCTTGTCCTTTTCAATAAGGGTTTCGATTTCTCGCCTTTGAGATTCTGGATTACAGCACCAAGCACATCTCATAAAACAGCCCTTGAAAAAGACTATCGTTCTTATTCCCGGTCCGTCGTGGATTGAAAAGCGCTGAATATTAAATATTCTGCCTTTTATATCGCTTGACATACTGTACTCCTCCTCTCCATTTAATGCGCCCATCGGGCGTATGTCATTCCTCTGTTACCAGCCCTGCTCGGTTCTGTTAATTATATCGTCCTGCAAGGACTTTGAAAGCGTTGTAAAGAGTGCGCTATATCCCGCAACACGAACAACCAAGGTCTTATATTTTTCCGGGTTCTTCTGTGCGTCTATCAAGGTTTCCTTAGTTACAACGTTAAACTGAACGTGCATACCCTTTTGGTCAAAGTAGGAGCGAATTAGCGCCACGAACTTGGAAAGTCCGCCCATTCCTGCCAAAGCCGAGGGGTGGAACTTTTGGTTAAGCAGCGTTCCGTTGGAAGCCACACCCTGCTCCAATTTTGCAACGGAGTTTGCAGTTGCAGTCGGTCCCTTTACATCTCTGCCTGAGGCAGGACCTATACCGTCTGCCAATGGTGTATATGCAAGGCGACCATCAGGAGTTGCCCCTGTGGTAGCACCAAGCGGCACGTTAGCGGATACAGGGTAAAGTCCTGCTTGGAAAATACCGCCGCGTGGGTTTTTGTACTTTTCTACCTCTTTGGTGTAGCTGTTTGCCACGTCACGGGCAAACATATCAACGTCATAAATATCGTTGCCATACTTGGGAGCTTCCTCCTCAATTAGGCGCTTAATTTCCTTATATCTTGCCTTCTGCGTGTCGGACATAGAGGTTTGGTTTGTTACCTCGTCGTAAATTGTGCGTATTGCTCTTTCATCAATTGACACTCCCTGCTTTACAAGCTCTGTGGCAATTTCCGTGGTGAGTCTTTCTGCCGCCGCGCCCTTTACACCGTAGCCGTAGTTAGCTCTTAGTGCGTCGCGCAGCTCTGCAAGAGTAAATTTGTTTTCTTCAAAAACAAGCTTTTTAATAGCAACAAGTCCGTCTGTATTGTTTGCAATGCCAAAGCCCTGTGGGCCTGTGAAATTGTATATAGCTCCGCCCTCCTGGAGTGACTTACCTCTGCCGATACAGTCCTCAACCATACAGGATTGGAAGGGCAATGGGCATCTTACCGCGTGCGCCATATCTATGGCGTTATTTGCATTTACCAAGAGCTTTATCATATAGCTTTGCTGAGTCTTATACGCCTCGTAAAACTCCTCAAAGGTTTTCATATTGGCAACGTCCCCTGTGTCAGGACCTATTTTCTTACCCTTATCGTATCCGTTTGAAAAGGCAAGCTCCATTGGTCTGCACATATTAAAGAATGCCGCGTCATGCCAGCCGTCCGTCTTTCCTGCCTTTTGTGGCTCAACGCAACCGATAATACAGTAGTCGCGTGCGTCCTCAAGGGTGAGTCCTCTTGCCATAATTGTGGGAATAATAATTTCGTCGTTATAGTAAGCAGGCAAGCCTGTGCCAAGCCTTGTGAGAGCCGCCGCCTTAATTAGCAAAGACTCGGGTGAACCATTCCAAACTCTGATAGAGATAGATGGCTGTGGAAGTGGCACGTGCATAGCTGCCTCAATGCACATATATGAAAGGTCATTGGTGGCATCCATTCCGTGTATGTCCTGTCCGCCTACGATAAGGTTTTGGAACATACCGTAGCCTGCAAATCCGTCAGCAGATGCCGCATCTCTTACCTTGTTTATATCGTTAAACTTTACCCACAGGCAGTCAAGAAGCTCCTGTGCCTGCTCGTATGTGATTTTACCCTCGTCAATGTCCTTTTTGAAATAAGGGTACATATATTGGTCAAATCTACCCGGAGAAATTGAGTGTCCGCTTGACTCAACCTGTAAAAGGAGCTGTATAAACCAAAAGGTCTGGCAAGCCTCGTAAAAGCTTGTTGCACCGAACTCGGGCACTCTTTTACAGTTGCGGGAAATTATTTCAAGCTCTTTTTTTCTTTCGGGGTTAGACTCCTTTGACGCTAAATCCCTTGCAAGCACACTGTATCTGCGAGCGTACTCAATTACCGCCTCACAGCTTTCAATTACCGCGTAAAGGAAATTGCTTCGTTGAACGTAGTCACCGTCGCTCACATCAAGCTTGGAAAGTGCCGCCTCTGTCTCGGCAATAATACCGCGATAGCCTATTTTCATAACCTTACCGTAGTCAACGCAAACGTGACCGATACCGTTATAGAAATAGTTACCCGGAGTAAATACGGAATGCTCCACAAAAGCCTCATAAGCCTCGGGCGCCATATTTGCCTTTGCCAAATCGCTTGTGGTCTTGCCATTCCACCAAGGGTAAATTTCACACAGCTCCGCCTTTGTTTTTTCGCTTATGTAAAATGGGTCAGCCGCACGGGTAGAAACAGTATCAAGCTCGGAAAGCAACCACTCATAGGAGTATTCGGGGAAAACCTGGCATCCGCGAGGTGCCACCGTTGCACTACCTACAATAAGCTCGCCATCTCTTATAACGATTGGAATATTCCTTAAAATATGAGCAAATGCCCCACTTCTGCGCTTAATTATAGGAAGACCCTCGGTTGCCTTGTAGCTCTCGGTTACAAGCTTACCTCTTGCTGACTCAATCTCAGGCATTTTTTCATAAAGAGTATCTACAAGCCTCTCGATTCTTGAGCTTTTTTCAATTATGAACTTGATGTTTTCCATAATTAACCGTCTCCTTACATTTGATTCCAAAGCTCCTTATGGGGAGCCGCAATTACCGTGTATGAGGAAAGTGTTGACAAGCCCTTAGCATAGTTAGCACCAGCCTCAACAGCCGCAGTCACGTCACCCACGTCACCTGTGAGCATAACAACGCCCTTGCCGCCCATACCTCTTGAAACTCTCAAATCATATATTTCTACTCTTGCAGTCTTAACCGCAATATCTGCCGCCTTGATAGCGGATGCGGCGGAAAAGGTTTCTATAAGTCCAAGTGAGCCCTCTCGCTTGCCCTCTTGAGTGCCAAACAGAGCCTTTATAACCTGCTCCTCTATTCTGCCCATTACCGAGGAGTCTATAACGTAACCGTCAAACCTGCTAACCACATGATTAACAGCGGCGGTTATATTGGAAATTGAGCCTGTGAGCACAATTTCATATTTACCGGGACAGGACGGATGGGCGGACACCATTTCAACCCCTGCGCTCTTTAAAGCCGCATCTGCCGCCTCAACACCCTTAGGTATGCTTTTTAATTCAATAACTCCTATAGCCTTAAACATTTTATCTTACCCTATCAATTATTATTTTATTGTTTCCAAGCGTCACTCTGCCCGATATTGAAGCGTGCTGTGGCAAGGAAAGTCCCTCTGCCGCCATAGCAATAATAGCTCCCTTGTCAACCACGTCGCCGTCACTGACAGTTGGTACACTTGGCGCGCCTATATGCTTTGAAAGTGGAATTTCCACTCTTGCAAAATCCTCTGTTTCTCCGTAAAAATCCGCTACCTTATCGAATTTTGTTATGCCGAGCATACTTGTCCATTTTTCTGATGGCACCATTCGATATTCTCTTTCGGCTCTTACCTTGTATGCTCCGTCTGAGTTGAAGCGGAGCCTGTTCTTAGCCAATACCGCCTTGTAGCTGTCGATAACTGCCCTTGGGGAAATACCCTGGTTACAAGCAAGACTCTCACAAAGTCCGCAGCCGCAGCAAAGGGTTGCGCTCATAACCATCTCCGGCATAGCCTCAACAACTCCCATAGCGGTTCTTACCATCTTATGTGGCTCTAAGGGATATCCAAGCAGATGTCTTGGACACAAATCGGTACATCTTGTGCATTGACAGCACGCGGTTTCTGCCCTTACCACTGCCATTTTGGGATCCATTTTCTTAGACGCAACCGCCTGTGTTTCATCGGGGAGAATCAAAAGCCCCTTGGTAGTTTTAGCCACCGCATATGTAGATGGGTTTATTATTTTTCCCATTGAAGGACCACCGTCAATTACGGAATATCCTTCCTTCAGCTCTATGTTAAGCATATTGAAAATATCCGCTACGCGAGTACCCACAGGCACCTTTATTACAACCGTACTCTTAACGTCGCCGCCAATTGTAATCCATGTTGTAGTTACAGGCTCGGAGTATCTTGCGGCTCTGCCAAGGTTATACATAGTTTCCACGTTATAAACTATAATGCCCTGTGTAATCGGTAATTTTCCGGGATTTACAAGTCTGCCCGTTGCCTCATAGATAAGACTGATTTCGTCGCCAAGGGGATATACGTCAGGTAAAACACGCATAAAAATTTTATCCGCAAGTCTTTCCCCGTCTGTCACACCAAGCTTTTTGGCAGTGTGCGCCTTAATGGCTATCATAGCCTTTGGTATTTTCGTATGCTCAAGCACCTCGGTAATTCCCGAAAGCACCATTGTCATCTCGTTCTTTAAAATTATATAGTCTGTGTATAAAAGCGGCTCACATTCAGCACCGTTAATAAGGAGAAGGTCTGCCCCCTCCGCAAGCTTAGCGTAAGAGGGAAATCCCGCTCCACCGGCACCTACAATGCCGAAATTTTGCATTAATTTTTTAAGCTCCTGCATCTTCTCACTCTTTCAATGTTAATTACCGTTTACATGAAACGGTGTCTTTGTCGTGGGGGTCGATGTTATCAACACCCTGTATTAATCAACAATACCTACAATAACCGCATCTGCCGGACTGCTTGTGTTATGCAAAGCAAGTCTTGCAGAGCTGCCTGTTGTAATCAAAACGGTTTCGCCTATACCTGCGCCAACGGAGTCGATAGCTATTATATATTCGTCTGTAAACTCACCGTTTTTAATAAGCTGAACCTCCATAAACTTACTGCCTACCAAGGATTCCTGCTTTCTTGTGGAAACTATGTTTCCTCTGATAATTCCCTTTAACATATCTCTACCTCACTTTGCAATCTCTACCGTAAAGCCGTTGCCAATGCCTGCCGCGTTTGCATCGTCCGTATCAACGTGCATCTCTAAGCGGAAGTCCTTATGTACTCTTACCTGTACGTCAAACCATCTTGTGCGGCGGCGGCCGTTTACGTCAATATCAACGTAGTCACCGTCCTTCAAGCCGAACACCTCAGCCTCCGAGGGTGACATATGGATGTGTCTGTTTGCGATAATACAGCCTTCATCAAGCTCAACCACGCCCTTTGGTCCTATAATTCTTATGGGAGCAGAGCCTTCTATCTTACCCGACTCGCGTACAGGGGGCTTAACCTTTAAAACGTATGAGTCGGTCATAGAAATCTCAACCTGTGACGCTTTTCTCACAGGGCCGAGAACTCTTACATTTTCAATCGGTCGCATTGAAGGGCCAACAATAGTCAAAAGCTCCTTGCAGGCGTATTGACCCGGTTGGGACAAATCCTTTATGGGTGTCAGCTCATAGCCCTGTCCAAAAAGAGTTTCAAGGTCACCTTGTGACAGATGTATATGTCTGTTTGAAACACCTATCGGAATACCGCCCGCTGTCGTCTGTGATTTTGGCGCATTATTCATTTCAAGCAAAACGCTCTTTACCATTTCGGCTATTTTTTCTGTTGAAATATCCATTTTAATTCCCCCTTACTCTTTAGCGTACTGCAAAAAAGCTCAACTCCGTGTTAAGCGCTTTTGCAGTACCCAAAGGGCGTAAAAGCCCTTTGGTACTGCCTGCTAATTTCTTTCCCTATCTTATTTGATAGATGGAAGAAGCTTTTCAACGTCTGCGTGTGGTCTTGGAATAACGTGAGTTGCAATAACCTCACCAAGTGAAGTAGCTGCTGCAGAGCCTGCCTCAACAGCTGCCTTAACTGCACCAACGTCACCGCGTACCATAACGCTTACAAGACCGGAGCCGATCTTCTCGCTACCAACGAGAACAACGTTTGCAGCCTTTACCATAGCGTCAGCCGCCTCAATTGCAGCTACAAGACCTCTTGTTTCTACCATTCCGAGTGCTTCCATTTGTAAATCCTCCTATAAGATTATAATTTTTTATTTTCTTTGCTATTTATTTTAAAGCTTGCGCCTTAAAAACTGTTTAAATATGCCGTTTTCGGCATTTATCAACCCGTTGTCAAAAATCTCATAACGTCGGGGTGCGGACGTGCTATAACCTCGCAGCATTTAACGTTGCCTACCTTAGCCGCCTCCTGCGCTCCTGCCTCAAGAGCAGCCTTCACCGCGGAAACCTCGCCCTCAACGACAACCGTTACCAGTCTGCCGCCTAAGCGCTTTTCAACGTGAATAAGCGTGACGTCAGCCGCCTTTACCATAGCGTCAAGTCCTGCGATTGCGGCTACCATAGCCTGCACTTCAAGTAACGCTATTGCCTTCATACTACAAAATCCTCAATTATTTTATAATAGGAAGAAGCTTTTCAACGTCTGGGTGTGGTCTTGGGATTACGTGTGTTGCGATAACCTCGCCAAGAGCGTTAGCCGCTGCGCTGCCTGCGTCAACTGCCGCCTTAACTGCTCCTACGTCACCGCGTACCATAACGCTAACGAGTCCTGAGCCGATTTTTTCGCTACCGATAAGAACTACGTTTGCAGCCTTTACCATAGCATCAGCCGCTTCAATTGCAGCTACCAAGCCTCTTGTTTCTACCATTCCGAGTGCTTCCATCATTGTTTTGTTCTCCTTATTTATTATTTCTTAATTTATCTTTTCCAAGAGCGCTCAAGTGGGCAAACCACTCTATGTCCTCGCTCTGTCTTGCAATCACCTTATGGGTGATGTACAATTCTCTTTTTTCCGCCTCTGCCTTGCCTGCTAGGATTGCTGAATCAACCGCCGCCGCAGAGCCTTCAATTTTTATAGCCATAACAAGGGGAACTCTTGCAGAATCTCCACCTGCAGGCTTATTTTTATCAATGGCAACAACCTTAACCTCAGCCGCCTTAGCCATAGCGTCCGCTACTACTATTGCGGTGGCAAAGCCGTAAACCTCAATCATTCCAAGTGCCATATGATAACCCCTTTACTTATTCGGCAACGTAGCAAATCTTAATTCCCTGTTGTGATACGTTAACCTCCATAGCCTCGTTAAGCTGGTCAAGTGGGAAGGTATGAGTAATAAGCTCCTTAATAGGAATATTCATCTCCCTTGCCTGACGGAGGAACGCCATAGTTGTTGGGTAGTCGTCTGCGCTGTAGTCCCAAGAGCCTACAATATTGATTTCCTTGTTACACATAGCAAAATGTGGGTTTACAGTGTATTCTCCGTTGTTTACAAAGAAGCCCATTTCGCACATTCCGCCGCCACGACGGATGTACTCATAAATATCCTTAGCCGCTGCCGGTGCGCCTGTGCATTGGAATGCAAAGTCAACACCTACACCGTTACATACGCTCTTAACAAGGTTAACTCTATCCTCAAGAGATGTCATTTCCTTAAAGCTGATAACAGTCTTTGCGCCAAGCTTCTTTGCCATATCAAGTCTCTTTTGAGTACCGTCGATAGCAACTATGTGGTTAACGCCTGCCGCACGGAGCACGCTAATCATAACAAGACCAACAGGGCCAAGTCCTTGTACCAAAACCTTGGAGTTAAAGTTGATAAGACCTGTGGTATTTGCTCTCTTAAGGGCGTGTACGCAAACACAAGCAAGCTCAAGAAGCATTCTTTCCTTCAAGTCAAGGTCGTTAACTACAAAGTAGGTTGAGCCCTTGCCGCTGATGAGAAGATGTGATGCGAACCAACCTGTGAGTGGGTTTGCGTCACTGTGAGGAATAAGTCCGAATACGCCTTGCTTATCGCAAAGGTTAGTATTTGCAGGCTTGTTACGGCAAACAAAGCATTCGCCGCAGCTGATAACAGAGGTAACAATTTTGTCACCAACTTTAATTGGGTTGCCTGCTGTATCAGCCTTTATATTTTTACCGAGAGCTACAATTTCGCCCGTTCCCTCGTGACCGAGAGTTACAGGGATAAGTCCGAATGGGTCGCCCTTCCACTCGTGAACGTCAGTTCCGCAAACGCCACAGCCTTCAACCTTAACAAGGATGTCGTTATCGCCAACCGCTGGGATTGGAAATTCCTTAACCTCTATTGTTTTAGGGGCGGTAAGCATTGCAACCTTAGCGGTCTTTGGAACACCGGCACCCTTTGTGCTTGCAGAGGGTGACATTTCGCCAAGAATCTTACGAACTATGCTCTCTACCTGTGATGATGAAATGTTCATTTCGTTTTCCTTTCTCAGATTTTTCTAATCTTAGATAATTCTAAAGCTTTCAGAGAGAACGCAACGGCGAAGTCTTGTAAAGCTCTTTGCACTTGTAATGCCCTCGCCTGTAGGACCTGCTATTGTAAAGGTGGTGTGACCCTCTCCGCCAAAGCCTATGCCTGCATAGGATGGTGCGTTCTTTACAAAAATAGTAGTTTCAACAGCTCGAGCAAATCTTGTAAGATTGTCAATGTTTTTGGAGTGCATATGTGCTGTATGACGGTTGCCATGCTCAGCCTTAACCGCTAAGTCGATAGCCTCGTCAATATTTTTAATTTTTATTATTGGGAGAATAGGCATCATAAGCTCGTGCTGTACAAAATCGTGCATAAAGTCTGTTTCGCAAATTATGCAGCGAATTTTGTCGCAAACGGTAATGCCGATTTTTTCAAGCAATACCTTTGCATCTCTACCAACACAGTCACGGTTAACAATTTTATTAACTATTCCTGTTTTAGGGTTGGTTTTCTCAACAAGAACTATCTTGTTAAGCTTTTCTGCCTGCTCCCGTGTGATAAGGTAAGCTCCGTTTGATTTCATAGCCTCGATTAGCTCGTCAGCTATATTAGCAAAGGCGAATACCTCTTTTTCTGCAATACATGGTAGATTGTTATCAAAGGTACAACCGTCAATTATGTCCTTGCCTGCCTTTTTAATATCAGCAGTATCGTCAACAATAACAGGTGGGTTACCTGCTCCTGCACCGATTGCCTTTTTACCGCTTGAAAGCACAGCCTTAACAACACCGGGGCCTCCCGTACAAACAAGAAGCTTAATTCTTGGGTCCTTGTACATTACGTTTGCGGTATCAAGAGTTGGCTTAATAACCGAGGACACAAGAACACGCGGTCCTCCCGCCATTTGGCTTGCGCGGTTAATTAAATCTACTGCATAGTTTGAGGTTGCAATAGCGTTTGGGTGCGGGTTGAATACAACACCGTTGCCTGCCGCTATCATACCTATACTATTACAAATAACAGTTTCTGATGGGTTTGTACTTGGGGTAATGCTTCCAACAACTCCAAAGGGAGCCATCTCCGTCAAGGTAAGACCGTAATCTCCTGTCTTTACCTGTGGGGTGATGTCGGACGTGCCGGGAGTTTTGTCCGCAACAAGCATATGCTTTGCAATCTTGTGGTCAACTCTGCCCATTTTGGTTTCGCTAACGCCAATCTCTGCCATTGTTGGCGCTTCCTGTCTGCACAGGTCACGCACTATGGCAATGAGCTTTTCTCTTTGGTCCAGAGACATGGCGCGTATAGCCTTGTAGCCTTGCTCAGCCGCGTCAATGGCATCATTCATATCCTCGTAAACGCCGATATATTTCTTACCGTTGTAGCCGCTACCGTCATACTCATTCTTTGTTGTAGGAGAAGCACCGCCTAAACCCTTCATAACCGAGGCAACGATTTTTTCAATATCTGCCTCTGTCCAATTTATAGCCATAATAAATCTCCTTTTAAGTTTTTATCCTTTGGAGAAAATTACTTGCCAAGAGCCGCGATTACTCTGCGTGTGATTTCAGCAACAAGCTCCTCGTTAGCGCCACTGCAGTTGCACTCTGCTTCACCGTAGTCAATGCCGGGGTGACGGCCTGGGAGGTTCATCTTCTTACGGAGGTCCATAAGCTTCTTCAACTGGTCATTAGGAATTTCGTGAACTGCGCCAAGCTCCATAGCGTACTTACAAATCTTTGCGTTGAACTCAACCTCTTCCATAACGAACATTGCCTTTTGGAGGTTGAAGCCTACTGTCAAAGCACCGTGGTTCTGGAGAAGGAATGCGTCGTGGTTTTCGATGTATGGCTCAAGTGAGTCAGGAATTTCCATTGTGGAAGGAGTACCGTAAGCACAGGTTGGAACCTCACCTATTGTAAGAACTGCTTCTGGCAAGATGTACTGGTCAAGGTCAATGCCTGCAATTGTAAATGCTGTTGCAATCGGTGGGTGAGCGTGTACTACTGCGCCAACGTCTGGACGCTTCTGATAAACACGCATGTGCATCTTGATTTCGGATGATGGATTGAGCTTGCCCTCAATCTTGTTACCGTTTCTGTCAACCTTGATAATCATATCAGGTGTCAAAGCGCCCTTTGATACGCCTGTAGGTGTGCAGTAATACTCGTTTTCGCTAACCTTAACGGAGATATTACCGTCGTTTGCAGCAACAAAGCCGAGGTGGTAAAGCGCGTGGCCAACTTCGCAGATTTCCTTTTTAATTTCGTAAGCTGATTTCATTTTCTTTTTTCCTTTCGGTTTATATAAATTTTTAAAAACAATAATTATTTAACAAGGTTATATGTATCAAGCGCTATCATATATTCCTCGTTTGTGGGGATTACAAGAGTTCTTACTCTGCTGCCCTTCTTTGTGATTTCCGCTTGGACTCCTCTTTCGCAATTTAGATTGATATCGTTATCAATTTCAATTCCAAGGTAAGAAAGGTCCTTGCAAATCATATCTCTTACAATACCGTCATTTTCGCCGATGCCTGCTGTAAATACAAGAGCATCAAGTCCATTCATTTCAGCAACGTAAGAGCCTATTATTTTCTTAATATAATGAACAAGGATGTCCATTGCAAGAGCTGAGCGCTTGTCACCGCTTTGTTGCGCCTCAAGCACGTCTCTGCAATCGCTGGAAACTCCGGAAACACCTAAAAGACCGGATTCTGAGTTTAGAAGCTTTTCCATTTCTTCGGGAGAAAGCCCTTCCTTTTTCATTATATACGTTACAACAGTTGGGTCAATTGAGCCGCTTCTTGTTCCCATAGGAACTCCCTCCTGTGGAGTGAAGCCCATTGACGTGTCAACTGCATAGCCGCCAACATTGGCTGTGATGGAGGAGCCGTTACCCAAGTGACAGGTAATTATCCTCGCATCCTTATTTCCTAAAACCTCCATAGCCTTTGCGCATACAAATCTATGGGACGTACCGTGAAAGCCATAGCGACGAATTTTATACTTTTCGTAAAGCTCGTAAGGGATTGGGTAGATATACGCCTTTTCCTCAACGGTTGAATAATAAGATGTGTCAAACACTCCCACATGCTTTACCTTCGGCATTACGCTTTGGCAAGCCTTGATACCGCTAATGGCGGGTGGACCGTGGAGTGGATTTATTTCAACTATACTTTCAAGATACTTAATTTCCTCATCCCCAAGGATGCTTGACCTGCGGAGCTTTTCTCCGCCGTGAGCAACTCTGTGTCCCACAGCACCGATTTCCTCTATGCTTGCAATTACTCCAAGCTCAGGGTCACACAAAAGCTTAAGCACAAGCTCAATTGATGCCTTATGGTCAGGCAAGCTTGCGTTCTGCTTATAAGCCTCTTTTCCCGGACGCTTGTGGGTAATTTTACCGTCAATGCCTATTCTTTCGCAAAGACCCTTTGCAAGCACATCTCCGTTGTCCATATCAAAAAGCTGATATTTCAAGGACGAGCTACCGGCATTTACAACTAAAATTTTCATCTTTTCACTCCTTTTTAAATAATGTAGCTTTTATTCGATTATACGCTTTGATTGAAGCTCTGCCTCACTTTGACCCACATTGTGAGCAATGGCAGAGTTTTGATATACAATTTTGTAGCACAAGGCGTCTATAACCACAAGTCGTGAAATATGAGAATTCAGCCCTAAGGTGCTATGCATAGTTTCCTCCGTATCGGTCAGCAACAAAATGTCACTTTGCCGCGCGATAGGGGAACGCTCCTTTGAGGTGATTGAAATGGTGGTTGCTCCGTGAGCTCTTGCCATCTTCATAGACTCAACTATGTCCTTGGACGAGCCCGATTGCGATATTCCGATAACAACGTCACCTGCCTTTAGCTGAGATACCGCCACTGCCTGCATATGCGTGTCCGCATAGGCGCTTGAGTTACATCCCGCGCGCAAAAGCTTGTTGCTTGCATCCTCCGCTACCTGAGCCGACGTACCAAGACCGATAAGCACTACCCTTCTCGCTTTGGAAATTGCTTCAGTCGCCCGTGTCATGCTTTCTGCCGAGAGCGTCTTTTTCGTACGCTCAAGGGACATATAGGCATCGTTGCATACCTTTTCAAAAATGGCAAAGCAATCATCCTGGCTGGTTATCATAGGAACGATAACCTTCTTTTCGTGCTCCTTAGCAAGGGTAATCTTTAAATCCTGGTAACCCGTGCAGCCAAGACGCTTTGAAAAGCGGACTATGGTAGCCTCACTGCTTTCACATTTGGAGGCAAGATCTGTTATGGAATATGGAAGCACCTCACCTGAGTGAGAAAACAACCAGTCAGCGACTTTCTTTTCAGACCTACCCATGTCGTTATACATGAGCTGAGCCTGGAGCAAAGTCCTGTTCAAATTTTTGCCTCCTTTCTTGGTTTTTTCTGTTTTTTACTGCGTTTTTGAAAATTATTTTCACTTTTACACAGATTTTCATCAAAATTTATGCGATTTCTGAAAATCATTTTCAAACATAATGAAAATTACTTTCACAATTCCGATTTTAGCACAAATATGTCATTTTGTCAACAATTTCCGTAAATTTTTTCAAAAATAATTAAAAATCCCATATTTTTGCACTATAAACGTGGAAAATCTAATCAAAATGCACAATGGCAAAATGAAAAAAATTTTCACTTTTTCTAAAATTTCATTTTCAAATCTTTTTGAAAACAATTTTCATTTGTTCACACTTTAGACACAAAATAATGAAAATTATTTTCATTCGCTTTCAGGCTTCCGCGCAAAAGTAAAAAGAAGCCGGTAAAACCTGCCCCTCGTAGATATACAAAAAGACTGTCACAAAAAACGCAACAGTCTTTTTTCTTTATTTAGCCACTCCCAACCCTAATTGAACCCGTCTGTAACGCATAATAGACGGTGCCTTCCAACCGATAAAGGCTTGAAATATTTTTATATATCTGCGCCTTTCTCAATTGAAATCCCCTCGCCTATTATGTGTTAACAGATTGCTTCACAAATTTCGAGCGAACAAATAAGGACATAGACAAATTAAAAAATCGCAGGTGATTAAGAAATCAGCAAGGTTTTTTAGTGCAGTATATGGTTTTATTTGTCGCTCTAAATCGAGTTCAACTAGGGTTGGGAGTGGCTACCC
>JAZSGX010000043.1:0-31816 GCA_045532975.1 Eubacteriales bacterium
CGTTGTTTACATACATAAATGTGGCAAGAATACACCCCGCCGCGTTTTTGCGTACAAAATCCAGGTCAATTTTTCCCTCTCTTGTTGGCACACGCACAATCTCAAAGCCCCTTTTTTCAAGAGCAGACAGTACGTTTTCCACAGAGGAATGCTCACCCTGTGTTGTTAATATCTTTTCGTTTCCGCGCCTTGCCTTTGCGTTTATAACACCCATTATGGCAAGATTATTTGCCTCCGTGCCACCCGAGGTAAACACAAGCTCACCGCTGACCCCACGCATAACGCCCAAGGAGGAAAGGATTGTACCTCTTGCAAAGGACATCACCTTTTCCGCCTCCAAGCCAAGCTTGTGTAGTGAAGAAGGGTTGCCAAAGGTCTTTTCCATAACCTCAACCATTTTATTTTTAGCGCCATCACTTATTTTAGTGGTGGCGCTATTGTCAAAATATATCTCTCTCATATCAGTTAAACTTAAAATTAGCAATTATGCTGTCAACCGCTTCCTTGTGATAATCAACAGAGCCGAAGGTTATAGGCTCACCCTCAGGAACTATGTCCTGCATATAGGTAAACTGCATTACATAAATACTACCGTTTGCAACACAGCCAATCACCTCAAACTTAAAGTAAGCATCCTTAGCCAAGGCGGTGTAGGTGTACTTAATAGCAGGCTTTCCGTCAAGGGTCATATTTTCCCCTTCCTTGCCATCCTTGTCCTTTTCAACCTTAATGTCACTGAAAATACCCATTTCGATAATACCGGGCTTATGCTCTTTTTCCCACCATTCGGAAACGGTCTTTGTGTTTTCCGTCATATTCCATTGGTTAATAAGCACGTTTGTCCTGTCACTGTCGGAAACGTAAGCCTGTGTGCTTGTGCTGTCCGCATTTGTAACAGTCCAAGTCATAGGTACAAAAAGCTTGTAGTCAACAATGTCCGTCCTTGAAGCTAATTGCATACCCGCAGGCACGTCACTCTCCTCACCGCAGGAGAACAGACAAAAGCACATAGCCAAAACAAATATTAATGATAAAATTCTCTTCATTTTCAAAACCCTCATAGCTTCTCACAAAGTAGCACAGTCAATTTAACTGCCTCTTTAACGTCATCCATATCAATCATTTCAACTCCTGAGTGAATGTAAGCGCTCGGAATGGAAATTGCGCTAACCAAGGCACCCTTGCCCGCCACCTGAATAGCGGAGGTGTCCGTGCCACCGTAGGGCAACACCTCGTCTTGATATTTAACCTTATTTTCCTTGGCGATTTCTCTCATTTGCTTTACAAGCTCAGGGGAGCAAATAACGCTTTCGTCCTTTAGCTTGATTGTGCAGCCCGCCCCAAGCTTAATAGCAAGAGGCTTATCTCCCGGCTTGTCCCCTGTGCCCGTTACGTCAAAGGCAAGTCCAATATCGGGAGCAATCGAATAGGACGCAGGCTTTGACCCGCGTGAGCCAACCTCCTCCTGTGTGGAGAACACAAAGTAAAGGTCATTGTCCGTTTTCTTAACGCTTTTAAGCGCCTCTACCAAAATAGCGCAGCCAACCCTATCGTCAAAGGGTCTGCCAATGTATCTGTTCCCCATCAATCTTTTAAAGTTAGGCGCGGCTACAAAATAGTCCCCCACCTTGACCTTCTTTTCCGCCTGCTTTTTAGTCTTTGCGCCAATGTCAATAAACATATTCTCTACCTTTGGCTTGTCCGTGCCCTCAGGTATAATAACGCCGCGCACTCCATTTTCGGAAACAACCTCGCCAAAGGCACAGGCAGTTGCGTTAATGCCACCCACAGGGCTTACCTTAATAAAGCCGCTGTCGTCAATAAATGTGGCAAAAAAGCCTATTTCATCCATATGGGCGCAAAGCATGATTTTCTTGCCATTGCCCTTTTTTCTTGCAATAAGGTTGCCAACAGGGTCAACCGTAATCTCGTCAGCATAAGGCTCAACCTCTTTTTTAATAGCCTCTCTTATCTTGTCCTCTCTGCCGGGGACACCGCTTGCGTACATAAGCCTTTTCAATAATTCTGTCATACTAAACCTCTTTCCGAAATAACTTCCTTTAACGCCCTGTATATTGCATCCAAATCATCATAGTGTACAACATCCGCAGGGGAATGAATATATCTTGATGCGGCAGACAAAAGTGCCACACGGCAGCCGTTACCTGCTAACTGTATATGACGCGCGTCGTTACCGCCCGACACAACTCTATGCACCTGGTACTTGATTTCCTTTTTGTCGCAAAGCTCCATAATGTAATTTATAAAATCACGGTCGTAAATCGCACCCAAATCCGCAAAGGAAACGATAGCACCGTCACCAAGAACGCAAACCTTCTTCTGCTCGCTGACTCCTGCCACGTCAGCCACCGCCTTAGACTCAATAACTATACCGTAGTCAGGGCAAATACCCCAAGCCGCCGCGTGAGCACCGGAAAAGCCAACCTCCTCGCGACAGGTAAACGCAAAATATAAATCAAACTGACTCTCAAGCTCACCTCTTGATATATCCTTAATAACCTGACACATAATAGCGCAACCAAGACGGTCGTCAAGCGCCTTACATTTCACATACCCGTTACCGTAGTCAACGTATTCTGAGTCAAAGGTGAAATATTCACCCACAAAGGTGATTTTTTCCGCATCCTCTCGGCTCACAGCTCCTATGTCTATGAGCATATTGTCAATTGACGGCTTTTTGTCCCTCTCATCCTTAGATAAAAGATGTACAGGCTTTGCAATAATAGAGCCACGATGTCCGCTTTCGGAAACAACTCTCTTTGCAGTCAAAACTATGGGGTCAATACCACCAACACAGCCAAAGCGCAAAAGTCCGCTTTCCTCAATGTGTGTCACCATAAAGCCAACCTCGTCCATATGTGCGCACACCATAAGCTTAGGCTTGCCCTCGTTTTTAACGTGAACAAAAAATCCACCGTGGTTGTCCTCATATGTCTCCGCGTTTTGAGGCATATTCTCTTTTACATATTTTTCAATGATTTCCTTAACAGGGTCCTCGCAACCGCTTGGTCCAAACGCCAAGGAAAGCTCCTTTAAAAGCTCCTTCATAAGTTCTCCTCGCAGACAATAGCCTCAATTATTTCTCCGAGGCTTTGTATATCCTTTAAATTTACAGTTTCACAAGGGGTGTGCATGCTCTTAAGCGGCACGCTAAGCACACATGTGCGCGCCTGTCTTCCGCTTACCATAATACCCTCATTATTTGTGTAGGTTCTACCCGGCTCGCAAATTATCTGGTGCTTTATGCCCTTGTCCTTCAAAAGCTTGATAATTCCTCTTGTCAAGGCTCTGTCAGTCAAGGAGGAAATGTCAACGCCCGCCCCCTGACCGCACTTAATACACTCATAGTCGGGAGTTCCGTCACCCGAGGCAAAATTCACATCTGTAATTATCGCAATATCAGGCTCAATTTCAAAAACCGCGCGAGCGCTACCGTTTTTACCTGTTTCCTCTTGAGAGGAAATTGTAACATAAACATCGTAAGCAAGCTTTTCACTCGGAATTTTGCGCATTGCCTCAATAATTCCGCAAACACAAGCCTTGTCGTCAAGCCCCGAGGTGGTCACAAAATCGTTTGCCATCTCGGTGAAAACAAAGCGATAACCCACAGGGTCGCCAATAGAAACAAGCCTTTCAAGCTCCTCCTTGGTGTAGCCTGTGTCAACGTATAGCTCGTTCACACGCGGCACAGAGTCCGCACCGAATTTTCTCAAATGTGGCGGAGTTGAGGTAATAAGACCGTATATTTCCTCTTTGCCGTAAACCGTCACCTCAGTAGCAGGCAAAACCCGTGGGTCAAGACCGCCAATATTGATAACGCTCAAAAATCCGCCCTTTTTAATGTCTGTTACCATCATACCAACGGTATCAAGATGAGCATCAATCAACAGCTTTTTCGCATTTTCCTTGCCGCATCTCTTAACAAGCACAAAAGAGCCCATAGGCGTCATTCTTATCTCGTCAAAAATGTCAGCGCAAAGCTCCTCAATTTTGTCCTTAGCCAAATATTCAAAGCCGGACACACTCATTTGCTGACACAACGCGTAAAGCGTGCTTTTTATTTTCTCCATTTTTTCTCCTTTACATCGTAGGGGTCGACGTCCCCGACGACCCGCAATTTTGCATTTTGCATTTTACATTTTGCATTTTCTTGTAGGGGTCGACGTCCTCGATGACCCGCAATTTTGCATTATATTCTTCACCGCTATTTCAAAGGCTTTGCCCTTTTCACGGTAATTTTTAAACATATCAAAGCTTGCCGAGGCAGGGGTAAGAATAACAAAATCTCCATCCTTAGCTAAGCTATGCGCCACGCGCACCGCCTCGTCAATAGTATTCACATTTATTACGCGCCCGTCCAAGGCCGCGCCTATTTTATCTCGGTTTTCTCCGCACAAAATAGTAGCCTTAACTCTCGACAAGGCGTCCTTTAAGCAACCGTAGCTCAAATTTTTATCATATCCGCCAAGAATAGCCACAGTTTTTTCAGGCACAAAGGCGCCAAGCGTGTTTATTGTTCTTGTGGGGGTAGTGTCAATGGCGGAATTTATGTAGGTAACTCCCTCAAAAACGCCAATTTCCTCTTGCCTGCCGCCAACACCGCAAAACTCCCTTGCTACACACGCCACCGCATCCTTACCTACAATACCGTAAACGCATCCAATGGCGCAAAGCACATTTTGCAAATTGAATTTTCCCTTTAGGCGCACGTCACCTGCAGGGAACAGTGCTCTGTTGTCAAAGCACACCTGTCCGTTTACAATATGCACGAAATGACCGCCACCGCCGAGCATATCACTCCTGTCCTGCAAGGAAAAATATGTAACATTCTCGCCCTTCAGCTCACGCACCAACGGGTCATCATAATTAAGCACAGCCCTTTTGGCGTTTTTTAAAATATTCGCCTTAGCACTGATGTACTCGTCCATATCTATATGCCAATCAAGATGATTTTCACTAATATTAGTCAGCGCCGCCACGTCAAGATAAGGGCTATCGCCCATTAGCTGAAAGCTCGAAAGCTCCGCCACCAAAAAGTCACCCCTTGCAACCTTGTCAACAAAATCTATTATGGGATGCCCAATATTTCCGCCAAGAAAAGCGTTTTTGCCTCCCTGTGTAAGCATACGGTATATAAGGGTCGAGGTTGTGGTCTTACCGTCAGATCCGCTAACTCCGATTTTAAAGGACGGGCAAAGTCCAAGGGCAAAAATTGCCTCTGTGTATATCTTGCCGCTCCCCTTAATTTTGTCGGGTCGCACCCCTGGGGAGCGAAAAATTACGTCCTCCACAGCTTCAAGATAATTCTCACCGAAAATACCGCTAACCCCTTTTGGTAGCTCGCATTCCGCCTCGTTTCTTACAACAAAAGGGACACCCTGCCTCACCAAATATCGGCACATTGCCTTGCCCGACATTCCAAAGCCAACCAAGGAAACTTGCTTACCCTTCAAATCAAGCATATATTTACCTACCCTATATTATAAAATATTATTTAGCCTTTTTCAATACCTTTGGCTAACAAATTACATTTTCAAGCCAAACTTTACAATTGCTTCAACCACACCCCCGTAGTCAAGTCCAAGACCCTTAAACATCATTGGAAACATACTTTTTTCTGTAAAGCCGGGCATTGTATTTACCTCGTTAAAAACAATTTCTCCGTTCTTCTTAACAAAAAAATCAAAGCGAGAAAGTCCGCGACAACCAAGAGCCAAAAACAATGCTTTTGCCGTTTCCTTCACCTGCTCCTCTGCCTTTTTCTCCACAGGCGCAGGAATTAAATACTGGGTGTCATCGCTCTTATACTTCGTGTCATAGTCGTAAAAAATCTCCTTGTGCCTAACCGTACCAAGCTCCGACACTATAAGACCACCGTCCACCTCCAAAATTCCAACCTCAACCTCAACCCCGTCAATAAATTCCTCCACCAAGGCCTCTTTTCCATACTTTAATGCCTTTTCCACCGCCAAGGGTAAATCCTGTGCCCGCTCAACCCTTGACACCCCCACGCTTGACCCACACATAGTAGGCTTAACAAACAAGGGAAAATCAAATTCCGCGCCTTCCTCGCCTCCCTTGGAGCAAGGGAGGGGGACCGTCTCCGACGGTGGAGGGATTGTCGATTTTGCATTTTGCACCTCGCACCCCAAAGGCTCCTTCTCCGAGGGAGCTGTCACCGCAGGTGACTGAGGGAGTATCAATTTTGCATTTTGCATTCTGCATTTTGCATTTACAACCCTCCCCCTTGCCACGCTCACCCCATTTTTCTCAGCCACCGCCTTGGCAAGGGCTTTATCCATACAAATATGTGAGCAAAAAGCACCGCACCCCACGTATTTCACCCCCGCCACATCAAAAATCGCCTGTATTCTTCCGTCCTCCCCATATTCCCCGTGTAAAATAGGCAAAAACAAATCCACCTCTATGGCATAAACACTCCTGTCAAAAGCAACCAAATATCCCTTAGACAAATCAAAAGTGACGGGAATTACGTTACCCTTGTGCCAATTATCATTTAAAATCTCACAGTTTTCCCCATCAAATATGTACCACTCACCTTGCTTTGTTATTCCAAGACGCACAAGGTCGTATTTTTCCGTATCTATATGGGTAATCACCCCATAGGCAGAGCGTAAGCTGACCTCATATTCGGAGCTTTTACCACCAAAAATCACACACAGGGTAGGCTTTTTCATAAAAATCACCTCGAAGCAAGTTTTTTACCATAGTATGCCTTGATAAGCCCTGTTGCCACAAAAAACGGCAAGCTGTTTTCAGCCTGCCGTTTCTCTTTTAAAATTTTATTTTTTTCAATTTTCTATTCAAGCTCTCCGCCATCAAAAGCATACCGTAGGTGTTTGGATGCACCTTGTCGGTCATAAAGCACTCGTTAATGGGCGGTATCAACTCAAAGCCATCAATAACCGTTATATTTTCGTACCTTGCACACTCTCTTTCAATTATACTCTTGCACCAAGCAAGCCTTTCAAAATCCGTGTCATTGTTTCTCCACACGGGAGTTACAACTACCGTTTTCTTGTCCCCAAAAAGGCTGTACAATTTTTTGAAAAACGCAACTGTCTCAGGCTCGTAATCGTACAAATCGGGAGCATCATAATAATTTGTACCAAGAGCAACAAGCACCCTGTCAGGCTCATAGCCGGGAATTTCTTGTACGCCACCCTCATCAAAGCGGTATCCGCCGATTGCCTGATTCATAACCTCAAAGCCGTAAAGCCTTGAAAGGACGTTTATGTAGGATGCGCCTGCATAAACTCCCCCATAGCCCTGCGTTATAGAGTCGCCAATTGCAAGCACCTTCGTTTTTTTCTCCTTCACACTCTTGTATGAGCCGTTAAAGGTTAAGTCACGCACACCAACCTCGCAGTTAATAGGCAAATAAACGCTAACCTTCTTTTTACCCTCGGGTAGCAGAAAGCTAACCTTGCCCTTTGCCGTGTCGCTGATGTAAAAAATACTGTGGGCAACATCGTCTATGTAAAGGTCGATTGTAGATTGGTCGGGATTATAGGCCTCATATTTTACCTTAAAGCTAAGCTCCGTCGCCTCGGTTATAAGCTCAAGCTTAATGCCTGCGCTAAAGCGAGCGCGAGGGCCCCAATCAACAAGGTCTCGAAAATAGTCAATCTGCTCCTTTGTGTAGTGGTAAGCAAACAAAAAGCCGTCCTTTTCCTCAAAGTAGCACACGCCCTTAAATAACTTTTTTATGCTAAGGTTAGATAATTTCATATTTTCTCCTTAAAACACCTTTAAAACTGTGTCAATCTCGTTTCTCTCGGGCATTTCGGGGTCAATGTCAGCCTTGCCAAGAGCGATTACAGCAACAATATGCTCGCTTTCGGGAATGTTCAAAAGAGCGCGCAGCTCCTTCTCCTTGTAAAGACCCATAATAAGAGAGCCATAGCCCATTTCATAAGCTCCAAGGAGCAGGTTTTCCACCGCCAAGCCATTGTCAAAGCACTCAAAACCGTTGCCAAGATGTGTTTCACCTTGAGACGTATAGCCACTGATACCGTGTACAACCGTGGCAACAATGAACGCGCCTGCATTTTCTGTCCTGTCGTAGTTAAAGCTTGCCAAGCACCTTCTTACGTTTTCGCGACCCTCATTGCTAATAGCCGCATAAAACCTTGCAGTCTGTGAATTTTTCCAAGAGGGGGACGCCTGTGCATACCTTATAAGCTCCTCAATTTCCTCTTTTTTAATCTCGCAGGGAGCATATTGCCTAATGCTCCTTCTACCAAATATAGCATTTTTTAATTCCATATTTTTCTCCCACCATAATAGAATATCATTGTTTTAATTCTACCACACCTTTTGTCCATTGTCAACGAAAAAAAGCAGACTTGAATATCAAGTCCGCTTTTCATATTTTTTATTCAACTGTTACACTCTTTGCCAAATTTCTTGGCTTATCTATGTCGCAGCCGCGCAGACGCGCCACCTCATAGGCTAAAAGCTGTACCGCCGTGACAGCGCCAAATATTTCGCTGATTTGGTTTACCCTTGGCAAATTAAAGATTGCATCTGCTCCGCTTGTCAGCTCCGAGCCGATTAAAACCGTATAAGCGCCTCTGCTCTTTACCTCCTTTACGTTGCTGTCAAGCTTATCGTAAAGGCGTTTTTCCGTGGCAATAGCAATAACAGGCGTACCGTTTTCAATTAATGAAATTGTACCGTGCTTTAATTCCCCTGCTGCATAGGCTTCACAGTGAATATAGGAGATTTCCTTCAGCTTCAAGGAAGCCTCTTGGCAAATGGCATAGTCAACCCCTCTGCCAATATAAAATATATCATCCCTTTTGTAAATTTCATTTGCGATTTTTCTTATCTCCTCACGTCTGCCAAGCACTGCCTCACACACGCGCTGAGTATCAAAAAACAGACACTCTGTCAAGGATTTTGCCTTTTTCTCATCAGTTATGCCCTTTTTCAAGGACATAGCAACAGCAAACAAATAAAGCAAGGATGCCTGTGTTATATACCCTTTCGTTGTAGCAACCGCAATCTCCGGTCCTGCATAGGTGTAGGCGCAAAAATCCGCTTCCCTTGCGATAGTGGTTTCAACCGCATTTACAATTCCTAAGGTTTTTAAGCCCTTACTTTTAGCATAACGCAATGATGCTAAGCTATCAGCCGTTTCACCCGATTGTGAAACGATAATAACCAACGTTCCCTTTTGTGTAAACGGTGGACTATATCTGTATTCCGATGCGATATAGGAACGGCAAGGAACCATACAAAGCTCCTCAATTATCGGGGAAGCCAAAAGTCCCGCATGCATTGCCGAGCCACAGGCAACAATATGAATTTCCTTAATATCCTCAAAAAAGCTATCATCTATGCCATCACAGGAAAAATCAGGCAATCCGTCCCTTATTCTTGGGGATAGAGCGCTTTTTATTGCTCGCGGCTGCTCGTTCATTTCCTTCAGCATAAAGTGGTCATATCCACCCTTTTTTGCAGACTCAAAGCTCATATTTGTTACTTTCCAATCAGGCTCGCCCTTGTTAAATATAAAGGCACTATCCTTTGTAAGGCAAGCGATCTCACCCTCCTTTAAGGAGTAGTAAACATTTGTAAAGGGCAAAAGAGCAGTCAGGTCAGATGCAAGATGATACCCGGAAACACCCTTAGCAATAATCAAGGGGCTACCCTTTCTTACCGCATAAATAGTGTCTCCCTCTCCCTCAAGCATTATAGCAAATGCGTAAGAGCCTTTCATAAAACCGATAGCCCTCGAAATCGCTGTATAGGGGTCAAGCCCCTCTTCATAATACTTATTAATCAAAGCACAGCCAACCTCCGTATCCGTTTCCGATACAAATGTGACCCCGCTTTTTTCAAGCACCGCCTTTAGCTCCTTGTAATTTTCAATAATGCCATTGTGAACCAAAAAGGTTTTTCCCACATTATGGGGATGGGCATTAATGTCAGAGGGCGCACCGTGTGTTGCCCATCTTGTGTGCCCTATGGCACAAAAGGCGCTTTCAATGGGAGATTTGGATAGAGCCTCATTTAAGCTGCTGACCCTACCCTTTGTTTTTAAAAGCTTGATACCATCCTTTACCTTGGCGCAAATTCCAACAGAATCGTATCCTCGATATTCTAAAATTTCAAGGCCACAGGTGACCTTGCCGGTTGCTTCCTCAGCACCCGTATAACCAATTATTCCACACATAATTAACCATTAAAACAGGGAAACGACTTGGGCTGTAAGCGTCCCCTGTCCTTCCTTGTATTAATATTAATAATTTATAACACACCTTGTTTTGCAATTACTCGCATATTTAATATGTTATTAACGATGCATGTTAAGCACCGAAGAGGCATCCGCCGAAAAACTCGATAACCTCTTACCTCGTTAACCACACACGCATTTAAACGTCCTATATTGTGGGCGTTGGTTTTCCAACACCCTCCACTGTGGTCTGGCGCTATCATAACCTTGATTTAAAGGAGACCTTGTCACTATGAGGCGCTAAATTAGTGAATCTTAATTAATTTTTTCTTTTCTGTACAATATTATCTCTGGTTTTATGAATACAGTTGGGCGGTACAAAGCCCCTAACACTTGATAATGGATAAATGTTAGAGCCGGAACCGACAACCGTGCCGGGATTGAGTACGCTGTTACAGCCCACTTCAACGTAATCTCCAAGCATAGCGCCAAACTTTTTAAAGCCTGTTTCAACGCTCTGTCCGGGAGCGTGAACAACAACAGGTGTTTTGTCGCTTTTTACATTGGAGGTTACACTGCCTGCACCCATATGTGACTTGTATCCCAATACGGAATCACCCACATAATTATAGTGCGGCACCTGTACATTGTCAAAGAGAATACAGTTTTTCAGTTCGGTTGAATTTCCAACAACCGCATAATCTCCCACTATCGCACTGCCGCGTATAAAGGCGCAATGCCTTACCTCAGCACCCTTGCCGATAATACAGGGTCCGCCGATATATGCGCTTGGTGCAACCTTTGCGGATTTTGCTATCCAAACATCTTCTCCGATTTTTTCGTATTCCTCAGAGGATAATCCCCTGCCTATTTCCAAAATGAAGGAGGAAATAGAGGAAAGCGCCTGCCAAGGATACTCAAACTGAGCAAGTAACGGATAAGCAATTGAATGTTCAGGATAGGCATAAAGGCTTTTTGTCCTCATTGCCTCTTTAATGTCGTTAGCCATATCTATTTTTAGCAGGGATTGCTTACCTTGCTAAGCCCTCCCCTCTTATAACATCAACCACTCTATCAACACATTCGTTGCACTCTTCTTCGCTTACCGCCTCAACCATTACACGAATTAATGGCTCTGTGCCGCTTTCTCGAAGAAGAATTCTGCCCTTGTTGCCAAGAAACAATCTAACCGCCTCAACCTCTTTTTGAACGGCTGAATTGTCCTTAACAGCCTGCTTATTCTCCACACGCACATTCTTAATAACCTGCGGCAGCATCATAACAGGAGCCTTCAGCTTGGAAAGCGTGCTCTTTGATTCGATTACCGCCTCCATCACCTTAATGGCGGTTAAAATACCGTCACCTGTTGTTGCGTACTTGGAAAGAATAATGTGTCCTGACTGCTCACCGCCAAGCTGATGACCATTTGCCTGCATATTTTCGTAAACAAACCTGTCGCCGACAGTTGTTTGCTCATACTTAATGCCTGCATCATCAAGCGCGCGATATAAGCCTAAATTAGACATAATGGTGGTAACTACGGTATTATTTGCAAGGCTATCCCTATTTTTATAATATGTTCCCAAAATATAAAGAATATGGTCACCGTTAACAATCTCACCCTTTTCATCAACAGCAATACATCTGTCCGCATCACCGTCAAAGGCAAAACCGATATCAAGGTTGTTTTCCTTGACATACCTGCAAAGATGCTCAATATGAGTAGAGCCTGCCTCGTGATTGATATTCAAGCCGTTAGGCTCAGCATTAATAGTATAGGTCTTAGCGCCCAAAGCATCAAAAACACTTTTCGCAATCATCCAAGCGCCTCCATTTGCGCAGTCAAGGCCAACCTTGATATGCTTAAAGGAATGACGTGATAATGAAATCAAGTACCCTATATATCTGTTTCTGCCTGCGGAATAATCAACAATTTCTCCAATGCCTGCACCCTTAGCATAAGGAATATCGTCGGTTTCTATACCCAATTCCTTTAAATTGCCATCAAGATACATTTCAATTTTTGAAATTGTAGAGTCATCCAGCTTTTCGCCCCTTGAATTTACAATCTTTATACCGTTGTCATAGAAAGGATTATGACTGGCGGAAATCATAATACCGCAGTCAAAGTCATCCCCGCTTGTAGCATAAGATACGCTCGGAGTGGTAGTAACGTGAAGCATATACGCATCTGCACCGCTTGCAGTTAATCCTGCTGCAATTGCATACTCAAACATATAGCTTGAGCGCCTTGTGTCCTTGCCGATAACCGCACGCACACGCTTGCCGTCGCGACCGTAATACCATCCTAAAAATCTACCGATTTTATAGGCATGCTCCGAATTCAGATTAACTCCCGCCTCACCTCGGAAGCCATCTGTGCCAAAATATTTTCCCATATTTGATTATCTCCTTTCGTTCTGCGCGCCTCAAGGAAATAGTCTGCTATATATTGTAGCAGAAAATTTACTTTTTGTCAATGAAAACACTGAAATAGTTTGCCCGTTTAAATATAAAAAAGGCTATCAAAACGATAGCCAATTTTTTCTATTTTTTATAACCGAAAATAAACTCCGCGCCCGAATTTTCTATGCTGTCACTCCAGCCGGATGGCTTTATTTCAGCCTCACAGTATATTTTTTTAAGAGCTGTACAACCGAAAAATGCGCCTTCTCTTATTTCCGTCACAGTGCTTGGGATGTAAACCGCTTCTATTTTTTTGCGGTCAGCAAAGGCAAAGGGTAAAATGCCAACAACACTGCGCCCATTGTACTCCCTTGGAATATCAACCACCGCGGTGTCAAGCAAATCGCATCCGCCAATCCACAACGCCCCCTCAACCTCTACAAAGGAAATATATGGCTCCCATTTTGCAGTAAGGGTAATGTTTTCACTAACCGTGTCCTTTTCAAAATCCCATTTCTTGTCGCCCTTGTACCAGCCCAAGAAGTTATAGCCTGCTCTTTGCTTGTTAATGCTCGGCTCAGCAGCCTTCATCCCCTTGCCAATGGTCTGGGGAGAGATTTTTTCTCCAGTATAGCTTTCAAACCAAATAGTTACCGCTTCATTATCCAAAATATCATTATCATCACAAGAGAATAAAGCAACAGAAAGCATAGCTAACACGCAAAAGCACGTCAAAAGCAATAGCCTTTTCATCAATTATTCCTCGACATAGTCGTTAAAATCAAGCACGTCCTGAGACGGTCTTGTTTTCCACGCGCCCTTTGTAAAGTCGGGAATTTCCATAACCTTGCCGCCGCACTTAATGGACTCCTCACTTAGGCAGGTAACAACCATCCAAGCAGCCGCGTCATATACGTCAATCGCCATTTCGCGTCCGTCCTTCAGCCTGTCAACAAACTCACGCAGCTCCACATAGTCCATTCCGCCGTGGCCTGCATCAAGAGCCTCCTGTGTTATAGCCTGCCAAGCATCAGGCAGCATAGACTTATACTTTTCAGCAGTATTCTTATACTTCTCAACATATTCAACCCTTGACCAATACTCAGGCTGACCGTCAAAATATACTGCGTTATAATCCTGCTCGTAAAGACCCTTTGTACCTCTAACCTGGAACTCTCTTGAATAAGAGCGTGGCAGAGATGTGTCAAGCTTAAGGGTCATTGTTTCGCCATTTGCACACTTAATAAGGGTGTAGATAATATCGCCCTGTGCAAAGTCAGCTCCGATAAGGTCAGGATTTATTGTATCACGCCTGTCCTCAACATACTGCTCCATACCCCAAGAAAGAGTAGCCATAGAAACAAGAGAAACCATTTGGTTACCCCTGTTGATATCAAGCACCTTTGCCATAGGGCCAAGCTCGTGTGTTGGGTAGTTTTCACAGTTTCTGTTAAGGTAATTTCTTAGGCGATAGTGTCTGTTTTCCTTACCGCCCGTTACCTCACCGCGAAGGTCGTGAGCGTATGCACCGGAGCAATGAACAATCTTACCGAAAAGACCCTTTCTCGCCATAGCGGTAGCTAAAAGCTCGTCACGGTTGTAGCAGCAATTTTCCATAAACATAAACGGAGTCTTTGTTTCCTCCCAAGCCGCAACCAAGTCGTAGCAATCCTGTACACAGTATGCGCCGCCAACCTCTAAGGCAACAGCCTTGCCCGCTTTCATTGCATCAATTGCAATAGGGAAATGCATTTCCCAGTCGGTAGCAATATAAACAGCGTCAACATCCTCTCTTGCAAGAAGCTCCTTGTAGTCGGTGGTAGCAAAGGGAACGTTGCCCTTTCTCTCAGCCACCCTGTTCTTAGCATTATCACGTCTGTCCTCGTATTTATCGCAAACCGCAACGATGTCAACATCCTCAAAGCCCATAAGAATATCCATCATACCGTAGGCACGACATCCGAAGCCGATTATACCCATTCTAACTCTTTCCATAAATGCCTCCAAGAATTTAAAAATCTTCTCTTGTATTTTATCATTATAATGAGTCAATGTCAACAATTATTTCGCTATTGACAAGAATAAAATATCGTGGTAGAATATATTATACTATGAGAAATGAAAGGAGCCTTACCGTATGAAAAAAATATTTGCACTTTTGCTTGCTTGCTCTCTTTTGCTTGCTTTAGCAATAGCCTTTACCTCCTGCGACTTTCAAGGCGAGGTTGACAGCGTAAGAACTGAGCTTATGGATACCGCTAAGGACCTTTTAGACCCATTCTTAAACAGGTCGGAGAGCCACACAACGGAAAGCAGTGTGGAAAGCGAGCCAACTGACAGCAGCACAACCGACAGCAGCGTGGAAAGTGAGCCAACTGACAGTAGCACAACCGACAGCAGTGGAGTTAATATGTAGCTTAAGCCAAGGAAAGCCTTGGCTTTTTTCTTGCATATTTTTGTAAATTGTGTTATTATATATTAAACGACATATTTCGAGGTGAATTATATGGCACTTTCAAAGGAGCTTTTATGCACATATACGGAAATTTTAAAGGAAGAGCTTATCCCTGCAATGGGCTGTACTGAGCCTATTGCTATTGCATATGCCGCCTCTATCATTTCCCACGCCTTAGGTGGCGCACCCACAAGCTTAAAGGTAGGACTTAGCGGAAATATCATAAAAAACGTAAAGAGTGTTATCGTTCCAATGACAGGGGGAATGCACGGTATTGACAGTGCAATTTGCGCAGGTATTATCTCTGCCAGTCCAAATAAACGCTTAGAGGTTTTGTCTGTCTTAACTCCTGCAAGCATTGAAAAAATTAAGGAGTTTAAGGAAAGCACACCCATAGAAATTTATGAGCTTGATACAGAAAATGCCTTTGAAATTTTGATAGAAGGCACCTACAATGGCTCCGTTGCCATTGCCAACCTTGCTCGCCGCCACACAAATGTTATATTTGTTAAAAGGAACGGGCTTGATATTACAGGCGAGTACGCTTGCAAGGACGACACGGTAGAAAAGGAGTCAACCGACCGCTCCCTTTTAACCGTAGAAAGTATTGTAGAATTTGCCGACACAGTTGACCTTTGCGAGCTGACCCCATACTTAAATAAGCAAATTGAGTACAATATGGCAATAGCAACCGAGGGTATTACAGGGGAATGGGGCGCATCTATTGGCAAAACCCTTTTCGCCTTAGCAAACGGAGATTTTCGCACTGTGGCAAGAGCCTATGCCGCCGCAGGTAGTGACGCCCGTATGAGTGGCTGTGAGCTTCCCGTGTGTATCATTTCCGGCAGTGGTAACCAGGGCATTACCGCCTCTGTTCCTGTTATTATTTACGCGGAGCAAATGAAAGCGAGCCGCGAATTGCTCCTTCGTGCATTAATCGTTTCCAACCTAATTACAATCCACCAAAAAACAGGTATCGGCTGCCTTAGTGCCTACTGTGGCGCAATTTCCGCAGGCTGTGGCTGTGGCTGCGGTATCGCATATCTTAACGGTGGCAAATATTACGAAATTGCCCACACCCTTGTTAACTCCATTGCAATTTTGTCAGGCACTATCTGTGACGGAGCAAAATCATCCTGCGCCGCAAAAATCGCCATGGCAGTTGAAGCAGGTATTCTTGGATATGAAATGATGAAATCCGGGCACCAATTCTACGGTGGCGACGGCATTATCACCAAGGGCGTTGAAAACACCATCAAAAACGTGGGCCGCTTAGCCCAAAAGGGTATGAGCGAAACCGACAAAGAGATAATCAAAATTATGCTTGGTAAATAAAAAGAAAGTCCGAAAAAATCGGACTTTCTTTTTATTTACTCACAAAACATTAGCTTTGTCAACATTATACATCTTCAATATCATACAATTTTACGCAGGTTTCCTCGTCGATTCCTTCAAATTGAACTTTTATCATTTCCGTCCTTGCGGTTGGGAAGTTCTTGCCGATATAGTTAGCGCACACAGGCAATTCCCTGTGTCCTCGGTCAATTAAGGTAGCTAACTGTATTTTTGCAGGGCGACCCATAGATATTAGAGCGTCCATAGCCGCGCGCACGCTTCTGCCTGTGAACAAAACGTCGTCAACAAGCACCACATTTTTTCCGCTTATCTCAAATGGGATGTCCGTTTTGTTGTCCTCAGAGGTGCCACGAAAATCAATATCGTCACGGTGGGCGGAAATGTCAAGTATGCCAACATCAACGTCCTTGCCCTCAATACGCTTTATATTTTCCGCAATAATTTCTGCCATAGGAACGCCACGGCGTAAAATACCCACTAAGCACAAATTATCAGCTCCCCTGTTCTTCTCCACTATTTCGTGGGCGATACGGCGCAGGGAACGAAGCACCGCATCCTTATCCATTAAGGTTGATTTAAAAATCATATAGCCTCACCGTCAACTGTTACGTTCTTTGCGCCAAAGACATAAAGGGTGTCCCCTGTCTTAAAGGGAGCCTCTTGAAGAGTAGGAATATTTGGCTGTAAATCAAGCTTGTTTTTAAAGTACGGATGGGTTGAGCCCTCCTTATATTCAAAGGTACAGCCTACAAGCTTAACTCCGTCAACATTACCGTCAGTTCCTGCAACAATAGATGGGTTTTCCTCAATAAAGTGGCAGTTTTCAATAGTTACATCCTTAATCAAGCCACCGGCATTTGCGGCGCAAACGATAAAGCCCTCGCCCTTGCCCCACCAGCCGCCTGCGTGGATGCGTGTTTCACACTGTACGTTTTCAACCTTTACGTTTTCAACAATTCCGTCATCTCCCGAGAAGATAGAAATGCCTCTGTTAGATGGCAAAATCTTAATGTCTTTTACCAAAATATTGCGTATCTTACTGTAAAGATGGCCAAATCTAATAGCCGCAGAGCGTGAGGACATCAAGCAGTCGCTGACCTCAATATTCTCGCAAACACCCTCTGTGTTAGTAATACAGGTTGCCGCAAAGCAGTCGTCTCCGCACAAGAAGGTACAATTTCTAACTATACCATTGCTTGATGCACTAAAATGAACGCCGTCATTGTTGGCAATCCTGTTATGGTTGTCAACGTACATATTTTCAAAAACAATACCGTCGCAATTAGAAAATGTAAATGTCCAGCAGGGAGAATTAAACACCTTCAGGTCGTGAATATGTATATTTTTACAGTTATTGAAGAAAATTGGCTGAGATGGGCGAGTAACCTTTGTTTCGGGACCAACAACAGTTTGCTCCTCAAACTCCTTAACCATTTCCTCACGTTTAACCTCGCTTGGACACCAAGCGTCAAAATTAACAAAGGCGTCACCGTTCATTTGGATTTTACCGCCGCCTGTAATTTCAATGTTGTCTTGGTCAAGGGCGTATATTAGGGAAATAGTATCAACCATTTCGTTGTGGTAAAAGCCATTAGCATAGTAATGTGCCAAATTTCTTGAACCGCAAAGCTCAGAGCCTGTCTCAATAACGAATTTCAAATCGCTCTTTAAGCGGAGTGTGCCAACGTTATAAAAGCCACGTCCTCCAAGCAAAACCGTGTCCCCGGCATTTGCCGAATCAATTGCCCTTTGTATTGCCTCTGTATCAAGAGTGCAACCGTCACCCTTTGCACCAAAATCTCTTACATTAATAACAGCCATAACATTTCTCCTATTGTTTATTCCTAATTTATACAAATTTAGTTTAACATAAAATTAAAGCATTGTCAATTATTTGAAATAAATAACTGTGCAAAGTAAAAATTATATTCATACTTTTCTTAAAGCTTTGTGCTATAATAGCTTTGTAACATAAAAACTCTTTCCAAGGAGGTAAAAATGAGAGCTTTAGTTGTAGAGGATGAAAAGGATTTAAACCGCTTGCTTTCAGGTGCTATGAAGGCAGAGGGGTATAGCGTTGACTCCTGCTTTAACGGTAAGGAGGCACTATTATATACAGCCGGCGCAACATACGATGTGATAATTATGGACATTATGATGCCTGTGCTTGATGGCTTTTCTGCCGTTTCAAAAATGCGCCAAGACGGTGTTGTCACCCCTATTTTATTCCTTTCTGCCAAGGCGGACCTGGAAAGCAGAGTTAAGGGCCTTGAGGTGGGTGGAGATTATTATCTTACCAAGCCCTTTCAAATGGCGGAGCTTTTGGCGGTTGTCCGTGCAATGCTAAGGAAATATTCTCAAAGCAAGACAAACATACTAACCGTTGATGACCTAAGCCTTAACCCAACAACAAGAAAGGTTGTGCGTGGGGATAAATCAATTGAGCTAACTCCTAAGGAATTTTCCCTGCTTGAATATATGATGAGAAACAAGGGAGTTGTACTTTCCCGTGAAATGATTGAAAACCACCTTTGGAATTATGATTACGAGGGAGGCACTAACGTAATTGACGTTTATGTGGGATATTTACGCAAAAAAATAGACACAGGGTTCGATAAAAAGCTGATTCAAACCGTTTGGGGTATCGGCTGGAGACTATTAACCGATTAAGAGAGGGGGGAAAATATGTCACTGAAATTTAGAATTATTGCTTGGTTTTCCTTAATGATACTTCTGCTCTCTGCCCTGATTGTTACAATTGTTTTCGTTGTTTCTGCCGAAGCATTGGCTGACGACCCGGAGGAGGAGCTTGTTAAAATGGTGAGCCAAAACGCTTCCAGACTTACAAGCGATAAAAAGCATAAAAATGAGGAGTTTATTACTTATCGTGACGGAGTTTATTGTCAGCTAATAGACAAAAACGGAAAACATATTAAAGGGGCTATGCCAACAGGTATTGGCAACACCATCCCTTTGGAAAACGGTAAAATCTCCACTATTATCACCAATGAGGACGAGTATTATGTTTACAATATGCAAGTTGTAGGCTCCTTTTGGATAAGAGGTGCTGTTTCTACCTCTCAGCCCTCTCAAACTACAACTTTTATTTTGCTATCAGCCTCGATTATAACACCTTGCATTATCTTTATCAGCATTTTTGTAGGCTTTATTATTACAAAATACTCATTAAAGCCTATTGACAAGGTTATTTTATCAATGGAGGCTATCAATAGTGGCGACGACCTTTCCAAGAGAATTACAATGCCAAAGGGACCTATCGAAATCCGTCGTTTAAGCAATGAATTTGACCGTATGACAATTCGCCTTGACAAGTCCTTTGAGTCGGAAAAGCAATTCGCCTCCGATGTTTCCCATGAGTTGAAAACACCCTTGACCGTTGCCCTTGCCGAGTGCGAAAGAGCAAAGGAAATTGCAAATGATAATGACACGCAAAAATCCCTTGAGGTTATAGAAAAGCAATGCAACCGTATGTCCCAGCTTGTTGGCTCTCTTCTGAGCATCACAAGTCTTGAGCAGGGTACCCAGCGCTTCCCTCTTTCCCAAATTAACCTAAGTGATTTTTTGGAGGTTTACTGTGAGGCCTTTGCCTCTGAAAACAATATTTCAGATAGCGAGGAGGAAAACAAAAAGAGCCTGACCCTTGACATTGAAAAGGATTTAACTGTAAGGCTTAACCCAAGCCTTATGTCCAGAGTAATTTGCAACCTGCTTGACAACGCAAGAAAATACACGGGCAAAAACGGAAAAATCAAGGTTTCTCTTAACTCAACCGACAAGGAGATAATTCTCTGCGTTTCCGACAACGGTATTGGTATTTCCGAGGACAATCTGCCAAAAATCTGGCGTCGCTTCTGGCAGGCGGACGCCTCCCGCGAGATAGATAAGGGATTAGGTCTCGGTCTTTCTATGGTTAAGGAAATGGTAGAGCTTCAAGGTGGAAAAATAACCGCAGAGAGCAAGCTAAACGAGGGCACTTCTTTTATAATTACTTTTAAAAAATAATCTGTGAGAGCACAGGATTTCCTGTGCTCTCATTTATTTCTTATACTCCTGTGTTAAAATTGACTTACAATGACATAAGGAGTGTATCAATATGAAGGAAAAAACAAAAAATATTTTAGGAAAAGCCAGGGCTTGGACAATTTCACACAAGAAAGCATTTATCGTAGCCGGTATTATTACCCTTGTTCTGATTTTGCTATGTGGAATTGCATTTTTGTCCTGCTATTTTTATGTTAGCTCCGCATACCCCGACGAAATCGTTTTAGAGGGTGCGTATGTGGACACCTCCCTTCTTCCCTTGTCCTTTACCGACAGGGATTTAAAAAACACCTATACAAAGGAAGGGGCGGTAGTAATTACCGCACAGGGCAATACCGCAAATGCAGATAACCAAGGGGTAACGTTCAGTGACTCGGTTATAAAAATTACCGCAGGCGGTGTTTATATTTTCGAGGGCAGCTTTGAGGGTATGATACTTGTTGAGGGCGGTGACGAGGATAAAATACAGCTTGTGCTAAACAGCTTTGCCATAACAGGCAAAAGCTCCCCTGCAATTTACGTAAAATCCGCAAACAAGGTATTTATAACAACTGCAGAAGGCACAGTAAATACCATTACCGATACAAATGGCTATTCCTATGAGGGCGGTGATGTTGACGGTGCAATTTTCTCAAGAGCGGACCTTACCCTAAACGGCACAGGAGAGCTTATTGTCAAGGGTAACAACGCCCACGGAATTGTATCAAAGGACGACCTTGTAATAGGCGACGGAAAATATAATGTTTCAAGTGTAAAAAAGGGTATATTTGGCAAGGATTGTGTTAAAATTAACACCTGTGACCTAACAATCAATGCCGGCACAGACGGTATTTGCTCCGACAATACAGACAGCGATAAGGGCTTTGTGTATATAAAAAGCGGTACGATTAGCATAACCGCCGCAAAGGACGGAATACAGTCAAAAAATGCAATGGTTTTACAGGACCCAAAAATAACTATTTCAACAGACGGTGGCTACGAAAACGCTCCCGTTAAGGAAGCAAATCGTGGCAAGGGCAAGCACGAAAAAGGTGAGAGGGAGGAGGAAGCCCCCACCGACACAACAATGGAAAGTGCAAAGGCGCTAAAGTCCGCCACAGATATTATAATTTACGGGGGCACATATATAATTAACTCCCGTGATGATAGCGTCCACGCAGACAACTCTATAAAAATTACAGACGGTGCCTTTAATATTAAAAGCGGAGACGATGGCATACACGCCGAAAACACCCTTGAAATATCAAAGGGAGACATTACAATTGAAAACTGCTTTGAGGGCTTAGAGGCATACCAAATTGCAATAAACGGCGGTAAAGTTTTAATAAACGCCACAGATGATGGAGTAAACGCTTCTTCCAGCACTACCGCCCTTGGCTTTTTTGGTGAGTTATTTTCTCCAAGTGCTATGGGCAAGCTGGAAATCCACGGTGGCTTGGTACAGGTTTATTCAGGCGGAGACTCCCTTGATTCAAACGGTATAATGTCTCTCTTAGGCGGCAAGGTTTTTCTCTCCGGTCCAACAAGTCAAGGGGACAGCATGGTAGATTGTGACTCTACAAAGACCTTAAGCGGTGCAACGCTTGTTGTAATTGGTACTTCTAAAAACGACACAGCCGAAAGCATTGCCACAAGCAAAGACTTTTTTGAAATAGAAAACAGCTACACACTGTCAAAGGACCTTGACACCCAAGAGGCAGGCACTGCTATTGAGATAAAGGGTGCGGATGGCAATACCCTTGCAGCCTTTACCGCACAAAAGAGCTTTAATTACATAATTGCCACATCTCCAAAGAGCTTTAACCTCCTTTTAAACGGTAACGAGCTTACAGAATAGAAATAGACCCGTTTCAATTAAGTTAACACATACAAAAGCCTTCTCCGCTGGAGAGGGTGGCTGCGAAGCAGGCGGACGAGGGAATATGTCTACTCTCCTCATCCACCACTTTGTGGTCCCCCTTCTCCGCTGGAGAAGGCTTTTATCATTTCATATAAAGCTTTTCTTAATGCAATTGCTCTATTCTTTATTTTCCGCTTAAGTAAATTATCAAAACAGATATGTCCGCAGGGGAAACACCGCTGATTCTTGAAGCCTGTCCTAAGGTTAACGGCTTTACCTTGTTCAGCTTTTGCACAGCCTCAATTCTCAGTCCCTTAATTTCGCTATAATCAAGGTCACTTGACAGGGGCTTGTTTTCCATTTTTTCCTGTCTTGCCACCTCGCAAAGCTGCTTTTTAACGTATCCGTCATACTTTATGTCAGTCTGTGCGGTAAACACAACACTTTTTTTTAAATTAGGACGGTTTATATCAAATTTTGATAGCTTATCAAGGTCAAGCTGCGGTCTTTTCAAAAGCTCTCCCAACTGTGTTGGCACAGTTATTCTGCTTGTGCCATTATTTTCCAAAATCTCATTTAGCTCGTCACTTGGATGCACAAGCACCTTGGCAAGTCGTTTTTTCTCATCCTCTATTTGGTTCTTGCGTTTTTCAAAATACGCCCATTGCTCGTCACCAACCAAGCCAACACGCCTGCCAATTGGAGTTAAGCGTAAATCTGCATTGTCCTGGCGAAGAAGCAAGCGGTACTCACTCCTTGAGGTCATCATTCTATAAGGCTCCTGGGTGCCCTTAGTCACAAGGTCGTCTATCAGCGTGCCGATATAAGAGGAGGAGCGTGGCAAAATCATAGGCTCACAGCCCTTAATCTTTAATGAAGCATTAATTCCCGCCACAAGACCCTGGGCGGCAGCCTCCTCATAGCCGGAGGTACCGTTAAACTGTCCCGCACCGTAAAGCCCGCTTATTTTCTTATATTCAAGGGTAGCTAAAAGCTCCTGTGGGTCTGTGCAATCATACTCGATTGCATAGGCATATCTCATTACCTCTGCATTTTCAAAGCCATCCAAGGAGTGTAGCATTTCAAGCTGCACCTCTGTTGGCATAGAGGTTGAAAAGCCTTGAATATACATTTCCTTTGTGTCAAGTCCGCATGGCTCTATAAATAGCTGATGCCTTTCCTTATCGGCAAATCTAACAAGCTTGTCCTCAATAGACGGGCAGTATCTCGGTCCTGTACCGTGTATATTTCCCGAGTACATAGCGCTTTTTGTCAAGTTATCTCTTATAACCTTGTGTGTTTTTGCGTTGGTATATACAATATGACAGGGAATTTGCTCACGACAAGGATAGCTTTCCTCGTCTGTTCGCCAAGAAAAGGGCAAAGTTCCCTCGTCTCCCTCTTGAATTTCCAGCTTGGAAAAATCAATAGTATCACGGTGCACCCTTGCAGGTGTACCTGTCTTAAAGCGCATTAAGGAAATGCCCTCTCGCTTCAAGGCATCCGTTAAAAATGTAGCCGCCATTAAGCTGTCTGGTCCACTTAAATAGCAAATATTACCCGTATGCACCGTTCCGTTTAAGTATGTGCCTGTGCAAAGTATAGCCGCACGGCAAGGGTATTCCTCACCTAAGCGAGTTACAACCGCATCTATTCTCTTGCCGCCCTCGTCCTCAGCGGTCTTAATATCGGTAATCTCCGCCTGTATCACACGCAAATTTTTGGTGTTCTCAAGGACGCTTTTCATAACGGAGCGGTACATCATTCTGTCCGCCTGTATTCTCTTGGAGTAAACCGCAGCGCCTTTACCAAGATTTAGAGTTCTTGATTGGAGAGTAACCAAATCCGCACTGTGACCCATCTCACCGCCAAGAGCGTCTATTTCGTAAACCAAATGCCCCTTAGCAGTACCGCCAATCGACGGATTACAAGGCAAATTAGCAATTGCGTCCAAGGACATAGTAAAAAGAATAGTTTTCATACCTAGACGGGCACAAGCCAAAGCGGCTTCAACTCCTGCGTGTCCTGCACCAACGACGCATACATCTACTCTGTTCATCTCCCAATTTTCTCCTCTCTTTGTAGCCTTACACTTTTGCCACTTTGGCAAAAATTTCACTTGTCCAAAGGACAAATTTCACTCTGCTTTGCCGAATTTCACATTTGCAAAACAAATATTTCGTTGTAAATCAACTCGCGTTGATTTACTTATGGTATTTCGTACCATTAATAATACTCATTGCTCTGTACGTTGCCTCGTACAAAATCACACGGAGTAGCTGATGCGGAAAGGTAAGCTTTGATATTGAAAGCCTAAAATTCGCCCTTTGCTTTACCGCATCCGTCATTCCAAAGGATGAGCCGATTATCAAAGCTATTTCGCTATAACCGCAAACTGTTATTTCCTCTATCTTTTTTGCATATTCCTCGCTGGAAAGCTGCTTACCCTCAACACACATAGCAATTACGTATGCTTTAGAGGAAATTTTCTCAAAAATTTTCTTTTCCTCTGCCTCTAAGCCCGCTTGTATCTGCGCCTCTGTGGGATTATCAGGCAGCTTTTCCTCCTTCAAGGCAATTTCCTCTACCCTTGCCCAAGCGCCCAAGCGCTTTTTGTATTCCTCGCAAGCATCACGAAGGTACTTTTCCTTTAAATCCCCAATTGCAATAATCTTTATTGTAACCATTGTTTTTGTAGGGGGCGACGTCCAGACGAGAATCCCACCCCTCGTACCTCGGGGATGAGGACTTCTTTCGACGTCCCACCTTATTCCTCTATCAATTTTTGTGCAGCTGTTAAAATCGCTATTTTTCCCTTCGCCTTCCCCAGGGGGGGAAGGGGGACCGCAATCACCCAACTCAAATACTCGTATTTCTTTATAAGCGGTGGATGAGGTGCTGCGTCTTTCTCTATTCCTTGTTGTTTAAAAGCCTTTCCGCCGCTGTTAAAATAGCAATTTTTCCGCTTTCATAAGTCAACGACCCTTGGAAAAATGCGGTATACGGTGGACGTACAGGACCATCAGCGCTTAGCTCAATTGATGAGCCTTGGGTAAACGTACCTGCCGCCATAATAACCTCGTCTTGATAGCCCGGCATTGCCCAAGGCATAGGAGTAACATATGAGTCAACAGGACTTGCGCTCTGTATTCCCTGGCAGAATTTTATAAGTCCGTCAGAGTAGCCAAACTTAACCGTTTGTATAATATCGGAGCGCATTTCGTCCGCCTTTGGATAAACGTCAAAGCCTAATTTCTCAAAAACGTAAGCAGCAAAATGCGCTGTTTTCTTAGCCTGCATTACAACGTGAGGCGCCAAGAAAAAGCCCTTAAACATATCTCTGTTCTGGTTAAGAGTTGCGCCAACCTCAGTGCCTGTGCCAGGGGAGGTTAGCCTATATGAAGCTAACTCCACCGCCCTTGCCTTACCCGCAATATAGCCGCCACTCTGTGCAATTCCACCGCCAGGATTCTTAATAAGCGAGCCAATAATCATGTCTGCACCCACGTGGCAAGGCTCTCTCTCCTCGCAAAATTCACCATAGCAGTTGTCAACAACTACCCAAGCACCGCTTCTTGCATGGACAAAATCGCAAATTTCACCAATCTCATCAATGGTCAAGGTTGGTCGATTCAAATAACCCTTAGAACGCTGAATAAATACAACCTTTACCCTGTCCCCATATTCCTTTAGCTTATTTTCTATGCCCTCAAAGTCAATTTTGTCGTCCTTAAAATCCACCTGGTCATAGGTAACACCAAAGTCAGCTAAGGAGCCATCCCCATTTGCCCCCTCAATTCCGATAACCTCACAAAGAGTATCGTAAGGACGATTGGTTACAGACAAAAGCACATCATTTGGACGGAGCAAGCCAAAAAGACCAATTGTCAACGCACTTGTTCCGTTGGCAATAGAGTGGCGCACAAAGGCACTCTCTGCGCCGAAAACGTCAGCGTAAATCTTGTCAAGACCATCTCTGCCCACGTCATCATAGCCATAGCCTGTGGTTGTGCCCAGCATAGCCTCGCTAACTCTGTGCTCTCTGTATGTTTCAAGCACCCTTTTTGTATTTTCAAAGGAAATTCGCTCTAATTCCGCAAATACAGGAGCCAATTCCCTCTCCGCCTCGGCGGCAATATTTAAAAGTCTTTCAGAAAACATAAAAACCTCGTATTCTAAAACAGGCGGAAATGATTTCCGCCTGAATATAAATTCTGCATTTTGCATTCTGCATTTTGCATTGCTTAAGTTTACTTAAGCTTTGCGTACGCCTTTAATCTGTTTTGAGTATTAAGTATCTTTTTCCTTAATCTGATTGACTTAGGAGTAACCTCAATAAGCTCATCCTCTGCAATATACTCAATAGCCTGCTCCAAGGACATCTGTCTTGGTGGAGTCAAGATAAGCGCCTCGTCAGCACCCTTTGAACGGATTGCGGTTAATTGCTTTTTCTTGCATACGTTAACAACAATATCTTCCATCTTAGGACACTCACCAACAATCATGCCCTCGTAAACAGGAGTCTGCACGCCGATAAACATAGCGCCTCTGTCCTGTGTGTGGAAAAGACCATATGATGTTGCCTCGCCATCCTCAGAAGCAATCAAAGAACCTGTATATCTTGTAACAACCTCTCCCTTGAATGGCTGATATCCGTCAAACAAGGTGTTGAGAATACCCTCACCCTTAGTGTCAGTCATGAACTCGCTTCTGTAACCGAACAAGCATCTTGAAGGAATGAGGTATTCAATTCTTGTTCTTGTTCCTGCAGGACCCATTTCCAAAAGCTCACCCTTACGTGCGCCAAGCTTTTGTACAACCGCGCCAACGCTTTCATCCGGCACGTCAATTGAAACTCTCTCCATTGGCTCGTGCAAAATACCGTCAATTTCCTTGTAAAGCACACGTGGAGTTGAGCAGCAAAGCTCATAGCCCTCACGACGCATATTTTCAATAAGAATTGACAAGTGCATTTCACCTCTACCTGCAACCTTAAAGGAATCTGTTGTTTCACCGTCGCTAACACGCAAGGACACGTCCTTAAGTGTTTCCTTGTAAAGACGCTCTCTGATTTGACGAGATGTAACAAGCTTACCCTCCTTGCCTGCAAATGGGCTGTCATTTACAGAGAATGTCATTTCCATAGTAGGCTCGGAAACCTTAACAAATTCAAGTGGCTCAATGCAAGAGGAAACGCAAAGAGTATCACCGATTGAAAGCTCCTCAACACCGGAGAAGCAAACAACGTCACCAACAGTCGCCTTTTGCACCTGCGCCTTAGAAAGACCCTCAAATTGGTAAATAGAAATAATCTTAGCGCGTCTTGGAGCAGCATCGGAGTGGTAATTACAAACCATAACCTCTTGGTTAACGGACAACGTACCGCGCTCAATTCTACCAACACCAATCTTACCAACGTAGTCATTGTAATCGATAGAGGAAACGAGCAACTGAAGTGGCTCCTCATCCTCTCCCTCTGGAGCAGGAATATAGTTGATAATAGTATCGAGAAGTGGAATTAAGTCCTTGCCCTCAACGTCAGGTGAGAAGGAAGCTGTACCGCTTCTGCCTGAACAGAAAAGCATAGGAGAGTCAAGCTGCTCATCCGTCGCATTAAGGTCGATAAGAAGCTCAAGTACCTCGTCAATAACCTCTGTAATTCTTGCGTCAGGACGGTCAATCTTGTTAATAACAACGATAATTCTGTGGTTAAGCTCCATAGCCTTGCGAAGCACAAAGCGTGTCTGTGGCATAGGACCCTCAGCCGCATCAACCAAAAGGATAACACCGTTAACCATCTTAAGAATACGCTCAACCTCACCGCCAAAGTCCGCGTGACCTGGGGTGTCAATTACGTTAATTTTTTTGTCGCCATAGCGAATAGCTGTATTTTTTGCAAGGATAGTAATGCCGCGCTCTTTTTCAAGAGCATTTGAGTCCATAACTCGCTCAGTAGTAGCCTGATTTTCGTGGTAAGCGCCACCCTGCTCAAGCATACCGTCAACCAAAGTTGTCTTACCGTGGTCAACGTGAGCAATGATAGCAACGTTTCTTAGATCCTCTCTTATCATAACTTTCCTCTTTCTAATATCAATCAAAATACGCAATGGCAAATGAAACAGTCGCTTTGCCAAAGCCAACGCATTATAACATAAAGCTTTTATAAATTACAAGTGTTTTTTCAAAATTTTTTATATTTATATAAATTTTTATCATTTCGTCACATAAAAGATAGCAACAAAAAAGAGGGCTGACACATTAACAATCCTTATTTATCAAGCAAATTATGTAAATTCTCATAAAAAAACAGGAATTCGTCAAAATTCCTGTTTCTTATTGTTAATGTGTCGCCCCCGTTTTGAGAGGATAGGCAGATTAAGAGCAGAAATTGGTGGTTTCATCCCGTCACGCGTACTTAGTACGTGAAAGGGGTGAAAACGACAATAACAACACGCATCTATGAAGAAAAGCGGAGCTTTTCAACCTAATATAACGTACAATAAATGAATAGCTTTACATTATGGGTTTAATAAAGCTTTTCGCGTGTTGTGGTTATGCCTTAATGTGTCATCTCTTTTTAACTATTCCAACCCCAAACAACTACACAGCCGCTATAATTCCAATCAATGTTCCAGCCCCCGGGTCTTTTGGGCGCCTCGCAATAAATTGAGAGGGCTGTGCAACCTCTGAAGGCATCGTTTTCTATCCTTTCAACGCCTATTGGAATATAAATCCTTTTAAGCACCTCGCAGCCGTGGAACGCGCCATAGCCTATATATGTTATAGTGTCGGGTAGCACCACAGCTTCCAATTTTATACATGACCTGAAGGAATTTTCGCTAATGGAGGTAACTCCCTTTGGAATTTCAACCCCCGTAATCCTTAAACAGTTGAAAAACGCATAATCACCTATTTCCGTAACGCTACTCGGAATATTAAAGCCTGTAAGATTGGTGCAATTATAAAATGCTCTTTCACCGATACTCGTTACATTGTCGGGTAACGTAATTTTTTCTATGTACTTGCAGGAATTAAAGGCATCATCCTGTATTTTTTCCGCCCTTAGTATAGTTATGTTTTTTAGGCTTGCAGGCACGTTGTTTCCGTTATACGAAAAGCTTGTGGCACCAAAAACGTAGCCTATATGCCCCTCTGCTCTGCCGTCACCTAAAAATGGCAGGGTTAAGCTTTCAAGCTTGTTACATCTCAAAAAAGTGCCAATGCCTATGGTCTCTATATTTTCACCAACTGTAATTTCAGTTAGCTGACAGTCCCAAAAGGCTCTGTTATATAAAATCCTTGCATTTTCATTTACGGTCATACTGCCCGTCTCCGAGGCATCAACGTCAACAAGCACAAGATATGGGTTTTCTTTACTACCCAAGTATTTTCCCGCCCTGTCAAAGTTATATGTCAGATTTGTGCAAGCCGCAAAGGCGTCGTCACCTATAGCCTCTATTCCATTCGGAATATTAATGCTGTTAAGCTGTGTACAGGATGCAAATGCGTTTTTGCCGATTATCTTAACGGTTTCGGGTATTGTAATTTTTCTTAGGCTTCCGCACTTGGCAAAGCCTCCCTCCACAATTGCGCTGACAGGCTTTCCGTTATGCTTTTCGGGAATAACAACCTCGCTTAAGTAAATGGAGTTTCCGGCCCCCACCCCATAGCTTCCGTCGTCAAGAGGATAAAACTCCAAATCGTCTGTTATCAAAAGCTCGTTCATGTTGCCAAGGCTTTCTTCCCTTCCGTCAGTGTAGGCAATTATAAGCTCACCGTCAACCACCCGTACCTCGGCAATGCCAACTCCGTCTTTTCCGTTTTCTCCCTTTTCGCCCTGAAGCCCTGCTTCACCGCGTTCACCCTGCTCGCCCCGTTCTCCCTGAGGTCCCGTCGCTCCATCCTGCGCGCAAGAGCCGAGAAAAGCGGTAAGCACAAGAGTTAAAATCAACAAGCAAACTGTCAAAATCCTTTTCATAAAAAGCCTCCCATTATTGATTTCTGTCTAAATTATAATTCTTTCTTATGTAATAAGCGTGATTATATTGTGAAAAACAGATAAAAATGTTACATATATATTGTAAAATTAGTATAAAAGTGCTAAAATGGTAAAAAACGTGTACGAGGTAAATAAAATGACTGCAAAAATCTGCCAATACAAAAATAATGCAAAAAGTGCCTTTTCCTTCGTCTTTGACGATGCCTGCTATGGAGAAAGCACCGAATGGACCTACGAAATATTCAAGGAAATCTTTGAAAGGACAGGTATAAAGTTCAAGGCAACCAGTGCTCAAACCGTGGGCTTTGTCAGCCCCAATATGAAGAAAATATGGGACAGGCTCTTTGAGGAGGGCTATTATGACTATTGTGCCCACTCCGTTAACCACTGCATCTGCTATTGCAAAAACACCCCTGCTGAGGAAATGCACAAGGACGCCCTTGAAACAAAGGAAAGGCTCACGCAAATGTACGGCAAGGCTCCCTTGACCTACGCAACCCCGGGCGGCGGCAGTGACGAGTTTGGCTGGAACATTTTAAAGGAATACTACATAGCCAACCGTAACGGTAACGACCAAATTAACATCCCCGGTAAAATCGACTGGTTTAATATCGGCACCTTTACCGCAATGCTAAAGCGCACCACCGAGGAATATACAGGCAACATAGACGAAACAATCAAAAACGGTGGCTGGAGTGTACAGGTTAACCACTGGATTACCAAAAAGGAAGAGGACAAATTCCATTCCCAATCCTTTGAAACCTTCGTTAACGAGTGTAATTATTTAGCCGAAAAAGCCAAAGCAAACGACGTTTGGGTTTGCTCAATGAACGAGGCTGTGCTCTATCTCCAAGAGGCAGAAAAGTCCACCCTCACCGTAAAGGACGGAGAAAATGGCACCGAGGTTACATTAAATTGCCCACTTAACAAAGAAATTTACGATTACCCATTGACCGTAGAAATCGACGGCAAGCTTTACGAAATAAAGCCAAACGAAACAGTAACTCTTTAAACCAAATATAAAAGGGGTGTTGCAATAAGCACAGACCAAAAATAGATACCCCTTACACCAAAACCTTCGTTCTACTATTATTTTTAGAATTAAATAATGTTGGGAACTTGCAAATTTTGCAAGTTCCCTTCTTTTTTTGGTATCTGTTTTTTACCCGCGACCTCGCACTCTACCGTTAGCCACCGCCAACCTATATTGAACCCGTCTATAACGCATAATATACGGCGCCTTCCAACAGATAAAGGCTTGAAATATTTTTATATTCCTGCGCCTTTTTCAATTGAAATCCCCTCGCCTATTATGTGTTAATAGATTGCTTGCAAATTTCGAGCGAACAAATAAGGACATAGACAAATTAAAAAATCGCAGGTGATTAAGAAATCAGCAAGGTTTTTTAGTGCAGTATATGGTTTTATTTGTCGCTCTAAATCGAGTTCAACTAGGGTTGGGAGTGGCTACCC
>JAZSGX010000076.1:0-16415 GCA_045532975.1 Eubacteriales bacterium
TTCCACAACTCCTTGGCTCACAGAACGACATGGCTACGATCCGACTTAGCAAGAAAGTCAAGGCGTTTTTGTTTCTGAGGGCGCCGACGTACTTTCCGTACGTCAAGGTCGCAGAATCAAAAAGAACGCAGAATTTCGCCGCTTATATGGCTTTTCCGCTCGGCAAGCTTTATAAGCGAATAGTTCAAGGCGCACCGCAGTGTGGGGGCGATATCGTACTTAGTGTACGATGAGGTCTCACACGAGGAGCAACTCTTGGGGTCCTCAAGCCGCTCTTTAGTAGGCTTGGGGTTCGCAAGCTCAGAAATACGAAGCTTAGAGAGCTCTGCCGCTAAGGTCGTAGTCATCTAAGGTATCCATTATCTCTACCTCAACAAAATCTCCCACCCTGTGTTTGATTTTCGAGAAGAAAAATACCTTTCCGTCTATGTCGGGAGCTTGGGCGTAGGTTCTACCAAAGTAGCTTTCTGACACAGGGTCAAAGCCCTCACACAGTACGGTTTTCACGGTACCTATATTTTTTGGAGAAATTGACTCGATTACACTTAATTGCTCACGCATTATAATGTCGTATCTGTCCTGCTTTACCTGTTCATCTATTTGCCCGTCAAAGCCATAGGCAACAGTACCCTCCTCACGAGAGTATGGGAAAGCACCGAAGTTATCGAATTTAACCTCTTTTATAAACTCGCAAAGCTGGGTAAATTCCGCATCTGTCTCCGTTGGAAAGCCAACAATAGCCGTTGAGCGTATTGCCATACCCTCAACACCTCTGAGCTTTTTAATAACGGAACGAATCAAATCCTCATCTCCGCGCCTGTTCATCTTCTTCAATATTCTTGAATTGATGTGCTGTACAGGCAAGTCAATATATTTTACAAGCTTTTCGTTTGTCTTAAATTCCTCTATGAGCTCGTCTGTTATCTTATCGGGGTAGCAATAAAGCACCCTTAACCAAGAAACATCTGTCTCATTTGCCAATCTTCTCAAAAGCTCGTGAAGCTTATACTCACCGTACAAGTCAATACCGTAAGCGGTAGTGTCCTGACCGATAACAACAAGCTCCTTCACTCCCATATCACAAAGCTCGCGTGCCTCCGTTACAATTTCATCCATTGGACGGGAACGGAACTTGCCGCGAATATATGGTATTGCACAGTAGGTACAAACGTTGTTACAGCCCTCAGAAATCTTAAGATATGCAAAGGCATCGGAAGGAGTGGTCACAATTCTGTCGCCACCTAATTCCACAGTATTTTTATCCAAATACTCTGAATATTTTTTTCCACCCTCAATCTCCTTCACCGCCTTAACAATGCTATGCACACTGCCAGTGCCAAGCACTGCATCAACCTCGGGAAATTCCTTTAAAATCTCGTCCCTGTAACGCTCCGCTAAGCAGCCCGTTACAACAATACCCTTTAAATTACCGTTTTCCTTGAGCCAAGCAATGTCAAGAATGTTGTCAATAGACTCCTTTTTCGCACTTTCAATAAAAGCACAGGTATTTATAACAATAATATCGGCATCGGTTTCCTCAGGGGTTATTTCGTAGCCTGCCGCCGCAAGCTCACCAAGCATAACCTCTGTATCAAGCAGATTCTTAGGACAGCCAAGGGAAACAAATCCTATTTTACTCATCTTTCTTTCCTCTTGTTGTAACGATAGTCAAGCCACCCTTAATTTCGGCAAAGCTATATCCGTAGCGCATAAGTGCGCCCATCATCTTCTTGAAGTCCTCCGACTGTACCGAAGGCAACGGCATAAACTTGTTTTCAATAATATAAGCGCAGTTTTCTGCAAAATCCACATTCTTCAATTCATTCTGAACGTACTCAGTTACATCCTCGCGCAAATATCCCTTAGTAACAAGCTCATTAATAATCTTAATTTTGCCGTACTTTTTCTTCAAATAGCCGTCACAAAGGAGTCCTATCTGCTTTTTCTCATCAATATAGCCTCTATGCTCCATATAAACAGCCATATTTTTGCAAAGCTCATAGGAAAAGCCCTTATTTTGAAGCTTCATAATCAAGGACTTTTTATTGTTTTCTCCGCAAGAAAGGATAGAAAATGCGGCACGACGTGCATTGTCAAAAAGCATTTCCTCGCGGATAGACAAAAATCTCTTATCATCAATCATTTCGCCCTCGTCTATGTCAAATCTTTCATACTGCTCCTCAGAAACAAGCATTTCAAAATTTGTACCCATAGTTGATTTAATGCAGAAAACTCTGCCGGATGGTGTCTTTTTAATTCTCTCTACTGTGTAATAAATTTCTTTTTCCATATTTTTAATTAATCCAAATTAAGTGCATCTATGTCGAATTCGTCTGAATCAAAGTCAAGACCGTCACCCTCAACCTTTGCACCGCCGGCGATTCGTGACAAAATCTTGTCCTCAAGCTCCTTCATAAGTACAGGGTTTTCTTCAAAATATTTTCTTGTATTGTCCTTGCCCTGTGCAACCTTTTGTCCCCCGTAGGAGAACCAAGAGCCACTCTTTTCAACAATTCCAAGCTCAATAGCCACATCCATAATCTCGGATGCCTTAGAAATACCTGTTCCGTAAAGAATATCAAATTCAGCAGTTTTAAATGGTGGAGCTACCTTGTTTTTAACAACCTTACACTTAACGTGGTTACCGTAAGCGTCAGTTCCGTTTTTCAAGGTATCAGCCTTTCTTACCTCAATTCTTACAGATGCGTAAAATTTGAGTGCACGTCCACCCGTTGTAGTTTCGGGATTTCCGTACATTACGTTAAGCTTCTCACGAAGCTGGTTAATAAAGATAACAATACAGTTTGTCTTAGCAATAGCACCCGAAAGCTTACGGAGCGCCTGTGACATAAGCCTTGCCTGTAAGCCCATATGGGAATCTCCCATGGAGCCCTCAATCTCCTGTCTTGGCACAAGAGCCGCAACAGAGTCAATTACAATTATATCAACAGCACCGGAATTTACAAGCTTTTCGGTAATTTCAAGAGCCTGCTCGCCGCTGTCCGGCTGAGAAACCAAAAGCTCATCAATATTAACACCGATAGCCTTTGCATAAACCGGGTCAAGTGCGTGCTCCGCATCAATAAATGCCGCAGTGCCGCCAAGCTTTTGCGCCTCTGCAACAGAGTGAAGCGCCACTGTTGTCTTACCTGAAGATTCAGGACCGTAAATTTCAACAATTCTGCCGCGTGGAAGACCGCCAACACCAAGCGCCAAGTCAAGGTTTAGTGAGCCTGTGGAAACCGCGCTAATCTGTAAATCAGCCGCATCACCCAAGCGTCTTATAGCTTCTTCTCCGCAATCCTTTTTTATTTGACTTAAAGCAGTTTCCAGAGCCTTCTTTTTGTCCTCTGCCGTCTCCGGTGCAACCGCCTTTGCCACCTTAACAGCTTTTTTAGCCATTTTATTTTTCCTTTCTCAATTCGGACCTTACAGGACAGAAAAACTGTCCGAATGTCCCCGTTTGTCATTTAATTTCACATTTAATAAGTTGCGTCCTGTAATCTCCAGCCATTGTCCTCGTTAACAAGGGAAATATCAACGGTTACGTTTTCGTAGCCCTTTTCTGTCATTCTCTTACCCTCAATAGTAGCATCAATAAAGCTGCCTGAGATATAATCAATTTTAATAGTTGAAAAATCATACTCCGTAAAATGCTCAATAGGGTATTCATAATCCTTGTTTATGTATAGCCAATCATCATCACCTATAAGCATAAATCTTGACTTTACGGAATTTTGATTTATTTCACTCTGCGCACCGCTAAATGCCATTCTAATAACAGAGTCTGCATAGTCCTCACAGAAAACCTTATACGTTGCCTCAACTAACTTGCTTTTAAAAACATACTTTTCCGTTTCCAAAACAGGCAAATATATCTCAGTAGGATTACCTGAGTCTCTGTAATTAAGTCCTTTTTTGCCAAAGTAAATTTCGTTTAGCTCAAGGGAGCTTTCAACAAGGTCCTTAACAATAGCCTTTGCCTCAGCTTCCTCAGGTCCGCCGCAGCCAACCATACTAACAGCCAAAAGGGCTATTAGTATAATTGACGTAAAAATCGCAAAAATTCTTTTTTTTGGTATTTTCATGGAGCTTATTCCTCTGCCTTTGCCAAAGCCTCTGTCGTAGCTGCTTCAGCTTCAACGCTTGGAGCAATCTCTGTGCTTCCCTGCGCTTCAATTTCCTCGTCCTTTTCCTCTTCCTTGTCGGCAATGGTGATGTTTGCTACAACAGCACCCTCGTCAAGTCTCATTACCTTAACACCGGAGGTAGAACGCTTGTAGGTTGGAATATCCTCTGTTGAGGTTCTTATAATAGTACCCTCGTTTGTAATAACCATAACGTCATGACTGTCGTCAACACAAGCAACACCCGCAAGCTTACCTGTCTTGTCGCTGATGTTGTGGATGATAACACCCATAACACCTCTGTTTCTTGCCTCAAACTCGGAGAATTCACTCTTCTTACCAAAGCCGTTTTCCGTAATGGTCAAAAGCTTCTTTTCCGTGTCAACAATCAAAGCACCGCAAACAATGTCACCCTCACGCAAATCAATACCGCGCACACCGCGTGCAGTTCTGCCAACAACGGTAACCTTGTTTTCGTGGAAGCGTGCCGCATAACCGTTCTTAGTACCGATAAGCACGTGGTTTTCGCCTGTTGTATGCCCAACAAATATAAGCTTATCACCCTCATCAAGATTAATAGCAATCTTACCGCCCTTACGCTGATACTCGTATTCCATAACAGAGGTACGCTTAATAACGCCCCTTTCAGTTACCATTGTGAGATACTCACCCTCACGGAATTCGTCAAGAGCAATCATAGCCGTTACGCGCTCGCCCTTTTCAATTTCAATAATGTTAATAAGGTTAGAGCCCTTAGCAGTTCTTGAAGCCTCGGGAATTCTATATACCTTACGCACAAAAATCTTACCGTTGTCCGTAAACATAAGAAGATGTGAGTGAGAGTTAGCAACAAGAACTCTTTCAATATAGTCCTCATCCTTTGTCTGCATTGCAATAAGACCCTTGCCGCCACGTCTTTGAGCTGAATATGTGTCAGCAGGCAAGCGCTTAATGTAGCCTGAGTTTGTAAGAGTAATTACACACTCGTGGCGCTCAATCAAGTCCTCAATATCAATATCATCCTCGCTGTCAACAATTTCTGTACGTCTGTCGTCAGCATATTTTCTCTTAATTTCAGTAAGCTCTTCCTTAATGATATTTCTTATCTTACTCGGGTCAGCCAAGATGCCCTTTAATTCAACAATAGTTGCCAAAAGCTTATTCAGTCTGTCCTCAACCTTCTGTCTTTCAAGACCTGAAAGTCTGCCGAGAGTCATTTCAACAATAGCCTGTGCCTGTGCCTCAGAGAACGCAAAGCGTGCAATCAAGTTTTCCTTAGCCTGTGGAGTTGAGTCGGAGCCTCTGATAATTGAAATAACCTCGTCAATGTTATCAATAGCTGTCTTGTAGCCCTCGTAAATATGCGCCTCTGCCTCTGCCTTTGCAAGGTCAAACTTGGTTCTTCTTCTTATAACGTCCTCTTGGAAGGAGATATAGTTGAACAAAACATCCTTCAAGCCAAGAGTCTTTGGCTCACCGTTAACAAGAGCAAGCATATTAACAGCGCAAGTGTCCTCAAGCTGTGTATTCTTGTAAAGCTGATTTAAAATAATCTGTGGGTTAGCGTCACGCTTGTACTCGATAACAATTCTCATGCCCGCACGTCCACTCTCGTTACGAATGTCAGTAATACCCTCAATTCTCTTGTCCTTAACAAGGTTAGCCATAGATTCAATAAGCATCTGGCGGTTAACCATATAAGGAATTTCAGTAACTACAATTCTTCTGTGCTCTTCCTCAATAGTTGCCTTGGAGCGCACCTTAACTCTGCCGCGACCTGTGGTATAAGCGTCAATAATACCGCGCTTACCGTAAATTGTGGCATAGGTTGGGAAGTCAGGACCCTTTATGTATTCCATAAGCTCGGAAACCTCACACTCAGGGTTGTCCATCAAATAAATAGTACCGTCAATTACCTCGCCAAGGTTGTGAGGTGGCACGTTTGTTGCCATACCAACCGCAATACCAACGCTGCCGTTAACAAGGAAGTTAGGGAAACGGGAAGGCAAAACCGTAGGCTCTTTTCTTGAGTTATCAAAGTTAGGTGTAAAATCAACTACGTCCTTTTCAATGTCACCCATTAACTCGTTAGCAAGCTTAGACATTCTTGCCTCAGTATAACGGTAAGCAGCAGCGCCGTCACCGTCAACGTTACCGAAGTTACCGTGACCGTCAACAAGTGGGTATCTCAAGGAGAATGGCTGCGCCATACGAACCATAGTACCGTAAACGGATTGGTCACCGTGCGGATGGTATCTACCAAGCACGTTACCGACTGTGGTAGCTGATTTTCTAAATGGCTTGTCGCTGGTCAAATGGTCCTCATACATAGCATACATAACACGTCTTTGACCGGGCTTCATACCGTCGCGTATGTCAGGCAGCGCACGGCTAACAATAACGCTCATTGAATATTCCAAGAAGGCTTCAGGCACTCTTGATTCAATGGACCTGCCAACAATCATCTGTTCAATATTTTCGTAATCCAAATTATCATGCTGTAATTCCTTACTCATAGTCGTACACCCCCCTTATATATCCAAATTCTTAACGAATTTAGCATTTTTCTCAATAAATTCACGGCGCGGGTCAACCTTGTCACCCATTAAAAGCGAGAATATCTCATCACACTTCATGGCATCCGCAATTTCAACCTTAATAAGTGTTCTTGTGGATGGGTCCATAGTTGTTTCCCAAAGCTGTTCCTTATCCATTTCACCAAGACCTTTGTATCTTTCTGCCTGTCCTCCGCCGATTTCCTCAAAAATCGCATCTCTTTCCTCGTCGGAATAAGCATATCTTTCAGTCTTGCCCTTTGTAATCTTGTAAAGCGGTGGCTTTGCAAGATAAATATGACCCTGTTCAATAAGCTCCCTCATATGACGGAAGAAGAAGGTTAAAAGAAGGACCTGAATATGGGAGCCGTCAACGTCGGCATCGGCCATAATAATAATTTTACCGTATCTTAATTTTTCAATATTGAACTCTTCTCCAATACCGCAACCAAGAGCTTGAATAATAGGAATTAATGACTCGTTACCGTAAACCTTGTCACGTCTTGACTTCTCTACGTTCAATACCTTACCGCGGAGTGGCAAAATAGCCTGGAATCTACTGTCACGTCCATCCTTAGCGGAACCACCCGCAGAGTCTCCCTCTACGAGATAAAGCTCAGTATATTCCATGCGTCTGTCCTGACAGTCAGCAAGCTTTGATGGAAGTGAGCCACCGCCAAATACACCCTTACGGCGTGCAAGCTCTCTTGCCTTTCTTGCCGCCTCACGAACACGGGAAGCCTCGCAAGCCTTGTCAATAATAGCCTTTGCAATGTCTGGGTTTTCCTCATAAAACTCGGAAAGCTTTTCTACAACGATAGCATCAACAATTGTTCTTACCTCAGAGTTACCAAGCTTTGCCTTTGTCTGAGATTCAAACTGAGCGTCGGGCAATTTAACGGAAACAACAGCAGTCAAGCCCTCACGCGCGTCCTCGCTCTTCAAGTTAGCATCCGCATCCTTTAAAAAGCCAAGCTTTCTTGCGTATGCGTTAGTTACCTTTGTAAGAGCATTTTTAAAGCCTATTTCGTGTGTACCGCCGTCAATAGTTGACATATTGTTAGCAAATGTAACAATAGACTCGGTATAGGTGTCATTATACTGCATTGCAACCTCTGCTGTAATGTCACCCTTTTCCGCCTTCATATAAATAATTTCGTCGTGAATCATTGTGGCGTGCTTGTTACCGTTAATATACTCAACAAACTGCTTAATGCCACCCTCGTGTAAAAGGTCAACCTCTTTTACCTCATCCTCACGCTCGTCACGGAATATAATTCTCACACCCGCATTTAAGAAGGTCTGCTCTCTCAATCTTGTAAGAAGTGTTTCAAAATCAAAAACAACCTCTTCAAAAATAGTAGCGTCAGGCTTAAATCTTACAAAAAGACCCTGTTTTCCTGTGGGAGCATCACCAACACAAGCAAATGGACGGGCAATATTTCCCTTTTCAAATCTTTCTGTGTACATTTTTCCGTCGTGGCAGTTTTCAACCTCCATCCACTCGGAAAGAGCGTTAACAACAGACGCACCAACACCGTGCAAGCCGCCTGAAATTTTATAGCCTCCACCGCCGAATTTACCACCGGCGTGAAGAACAGTAAATACAACCTCAAGGGTTGGAGTTCCTGTCTTAGCGTTAATACCCGCAGGCACGCCACGTCCGTTGTCCTGAATGGAAACTGAACCGTCCTTATTAAGAGTAACCGTGATAGTATCGCAGTGTCCCGCCATTGCCTCGTCAATAGAGTTATCTACTATCTCATAAACGAGATGGTGCAAGCCGCGAATAGAGGTAGTACCAATGTACATACCCGGGCGCTTTCTTACAGCCTCAAGACCTTCGAGAACCTGTATTTGCTCGTCGCCATATTCCTTTTCAACTCTGTTTTCCAAGTTTTCCATTCTTTCTTCTCCTCATTTTTGCTTTTAAACAATAATTTTATCCTTTTTTCTTTTTCAATATCTTTTAATAAAATCCTTTAATTGTGGTTGTATTAAACGGAGACAAATAAACCTTATTGTCTTTTGTAACCACAAAGGACTTTGGCAAATCGTAACCAAGTAAAATTACTCTTTTTTCACTCTCTGCCTTTTTCAAAAAATTTCTCGTATGTACCGACACAGTAGCAGAATCAAGATCAAATATAAAAGCAATATCCTTTTTTCTCAAAACCTTGTTTTCTCCAATATGTATGTACATTTTTTTATCCTTTTCCTTTTTAAAAATACTATTGTTCAGTATTTGTTTCTACTTCAGCTTCGCCAATAATTTCATCAAGACCTATTTTTTTGGCGTGACCGTCACTTATTTCAATAAAATGAGTATTTTCAAGCTCCTTAAAATTGATAGACTCACATGAAGTCATAATAACCTGTCTTTTTTCAATTTTAGAAAGAATAAATGAACGTCTGTTTTCGTCAAGCTCAGAAAGTACGTCATCAAATAAGAACACCGGATATTCTCCCGTATATTCACGGCTGATTTCACCCTCAGCCATTTTCATTGCAAGCGCTAAGGAGCGGCTTTGACCCTGTGAGGAATAAAATCTTGCATCACGTCCGTTTATTTCTATCTTTAAATCGTCCTTGTGAATACCGTAAAGAGTAGCCCCATTTTTATATTCTCTTTCAAGATTGTCCTTAAGTAAGCTTAAATACTTATTTTTCAAGCTTTCCCTTGAGTTAAAATCATTTTCACGGGCATTAGTTTCATAAGTTATATTTGGGGTTTCCTTGCCCTTCATCATTTCCTCAAAAAAAACCTTCATCCAATAATCAAGCTTTTTAATATAGTCAATCCTCATTCCCGCAATGTCTGCGCAAAGCGAGGACAATTCGTCTGAATAAACCTCAAGCATGCTTTCATACTGACGTCTTTTTTCAGGCTCTAACTTTAAAATAGCATTTCGTTGCTCCATTACACTGTTGTACTTTGCAAGCATTCTAATATAAATTGGGCGGAGCTGTGAAATTGCAACATCTAAAAATCTGCGTCTGACGGAAGGAGAGTCCTTAATAATACCAAGATGAGACGGACAAAACAAAACTGCTCTGAACTCACCTATAATATCAGATGTTTTATCAGCTTTAATTTTATTCTTATAGAATTTCTTTGTTAAATTTTTAGGTATTTCAACACCAAGCTCATTTTCCCCATCCTTTTTTTCATATGACAGCTTTACAACCGCCATATCTGAGCCAAAGCGCACAAGCTCTCTGTCCTTAAAGGCGCGGAAGCTTTTACCTCTTGCAAAAAGATAAATACCCTCTAAAATATTAGTTTAACCCTGAGCATTTTCACCGTGAATTACGTTAATGCCCTCTTTAAACTCTATTTTTTCGTTTTCAATATTTCTAAAGCTTGAAAACTCAACACTTTTACAAATCATTAGTTATTCATTCTTATAGGCATTACAAAATATTTGTATCTGCCGTCTTCACTTTCCTTCGGCTCAATCAAAACGCCCATTAAGGGATTGTTAAAGCAAAGCTTCATTTCACCGTCGTCACAAGCCTTTAACGCATCAAGCAAAAACTTACAGTTAAATCCAATTGTAATATCGTCACCCTTAATTTTCTTAATATCAATCTCGTCATATACGTTACCGTTTGAGCTTTGTGTGGAAACACTCATAACCTCGTCAATGGTAAATTTAACAAAGGAACGAATGCTACCTGCAAGTCTGTCCTCAATAATCAAAGAGGATCTTTCAAGAGCGCCGCGAAGGTCGGAAGCATTAAGAGTTAGTTCAATATTATGTGAACTTGGCAAAATTCTTGTATAGTCAATGTACTCGGAATCAATAGTCTTAGAGAAAAGCGTAAACTTGCCGAGCATAAATATAACGTACTTTCTTGTAAGACGTATTTCCATCTCCTCCTCAGTGTCCTTAACCATCTTAAGAACCTCGATTAAGGTTTTACCGGGAATTATAAATCTTAAATTAAGTCTTGTACCGTCAATATTTCTGCTTTCAATATCCATATCATTTTCAAGATATGCAAGTCTGTTACCGTCACAGGAAACAACAATAATTTGTTTTTCGTTAATTTCAAAATAAGCACCGTTAAATACAGGACGGCTGTCGTTTTGACCTATGGCAAATAAAACCTTATTTACATATTTCTTGAAAAGATACTGTGGGAACATAAATCCTCTGTCACTGTTAAGCTCAGGCAAAACAGGAAACTCAGTACCGGGCAGACATTTAATGTCAAAGTGTGAAAGACCCGACTCAATTACAGTTTTATAGGATGAATCAACGCTTATTTTAATAGGACCGGATGGCATTGACTTTACAATAGACAAAAGCTTTTGAGCAGGAATAATACAAGACCCCGCCTTTTCAACCTCACATTCAATAGAGGTTCTGATGCCCTTTTCATGGTCATAGGTTTGTATTTTACACATATTGTCATCAGTACAGGTAAGATGTACACCCTCAGTTGCAGGCATAGTGTTTTTACCCGAAACTGTGTACATTGCAGGAATAAGAGCATTTAAAAGAATCTCTTTTTCAAAAACAGCAATCATTTTGTAAATCCTCCAAAATTGTAACAACCATTCGGTTGTTTTCTTTATTATTTCTTTATATAATTAAATAATATACATTATATAGTAGTATTAGTAGAGGGCAGGGAAAACAGGGAAAACCTTCCAAAATCCATATTTTACAGGAGCTTGTCCCACCAAATTACTAACACCACCCACGGGGAAAATTGTGGAAAACTATATTTCCGTCAAAATTTTTAAATACCTAAAATTCGACAATTTTTATCAACATTTATCCAACAGTGGAAATCTTTTCTTTTAAAAAACACTCAAACCCCTTGATATTAAGGGATTTTGATAGTTGATAATAACTGTGGAAAACTGTGGAAATCTTTTAACTTAAAAATCAATCCTTGAAGCTTTAAAAAACAATCAAGCAAATCAATTTTTAATTTGTCTTACAAGCTCGTTTATTTCAAGGGCAAAATCGTGGTCCTCTTCCATTAAGCTCTTAACCTTATTTTCGCTTGAAATAACCGTTGTTCTGTCTCTGTTAATAGCTCTGCCTATTTGAGCCTGTGAAAGATTTGTGCAGGTTCTTGCAAGATAAATACAAATATGGCGAGGTATCATAATTTCCTGGTTACGCTTGTCCGACAAAATATCGTCCCTTGTAACACCGTATTTTTTAGAAACCGCAATTATAATATCGTCCATACGCTTAGTGTCACTCTCTTTGACGTGAATAAATTCTTTGATAGAATTTTTAACTCTGTCAAGAGTAATATCTCCACCCTCTAAAAGCTGAATAGCGCCAAGCTTTTTAACAACGCCCTCAAGCTGACGGATAGATGCCTTTACGTTTTCAGCCAAGAAGCTGATAACGTTATATTCAAGCATAAGTCCGTTTTGAGATGCCTTTTGGTTAATAATAGCGCAGCGAAGGTCGAAATCAGGGAGCTGAATGTCCGTAATAAGACCGCCCATAAATCTTGTCTTTAATCTTTCCTCTAACTGCTTCATTTCATTTGGCGGACGGTCAGAGGTTAATATAATCTGCTTGCCTGAATTATAAAGTGAATTGAAGGTGTTGAAAAACTCCTCCTGTACAGTTGGCTTGCCTGCAATAAAGTGGATGTCGTCAATCAGCAAAACATCAACCGTTCTGTACTTTTCACGGAAGGCAGACGTATTTTTGTTAACGTTAATAGCGTCAAGAATTTGGTTATTAAATTCTTCACCCGTTATGTAGTTAATCTTCAAATTAGGATTATTTTCAAGAATTTTATTAGAAATAGCGTAAAGCAAATGTGACTTACCAACACCCGAAGGGCCGTAAATGAAAAACGGATTATCTTCTTTGCTTATAAAGCCGCTTGCATAATCCTTATTGGCAACCTGCTTAGCAAAAGCCGCCGCATAGTTGTTAGACGAGCCAACAACAAAATTTTCAAAGGTATATTCAGGCTTGTAGCCGCGAATGTTAGAGGTAGTTTTTATTTCTCTTTGCTTAATTTCACCGTTTACGGTTTCAACAGGCTTAGCTGTAATTTCACCCTCACCGTTTTCACTTGAAATAACAGTAATGTTAGGCTCAAAGCCTATAATCTGACCAAGCACGCTTTTTAGCTGCTCCGTAAAGCGCTGAGAAATAACCTTTTTCTTCAAATCTGTTGGAGTTACAAAAACCGCTTCACTATCATCAAGCAAAATAAGCTTTAAATCCTTAAACCAAAGGTTAACAACAGAAGGGGAGGAATTTTCCAAAAGAATATCAATCATCATAGATTTGATGTTTTCATATTCAATATCCTTAGAATCCATAAAGCTCTCCTCTCTAAATATAGTTTAATTAATAATATAGTTTTTCCACGCACGCGCGTGAAAAATACTTATAAATACAGTTATACATATAGTATTATAACATAGGCGTGGAAAACTGTCAAGGAAAAAGGTATTTTTATTAAAAAATTAAATTGTAAACATTTTTTAAATTTATTGAATAATACAGAATATAAAAAATCCAAGAGCTGATTTAAGCCCTTGGATTTTAAAATATTGATTATTCTTCAGGAGCTTCTTCAGGGAAAACGTAGCCATAGTGAACGTCACATATAGCAGCCTTATCCCAGCTTTGACCCCATCCCTTAGGAAGTGAATCCTCGTCCTCAAATTCAACGTAAACCTGGAGCTTTGCATCTTCCTTACCAACGTCGTGGAATGCGGCAAAGCCAATAGTAGTTACGTTTGAAGGAATATAAATTTCCTTAAGGTCATAGCAATATTGGAAAGCATATTTACCAATGGATTTTACACTTGAAGAAACAGTAACGGATGTAACCTTTGTTTGACCGAAGGCATAGTCGCCAACGCTTTCAACACAGTTAAAATCAATCTCGGTCAAGCCGGAATCAAAGAATGCCTCTCTGCCGATTGTCTTAAGCTTATCGGGGAAAATAATTCTCTTTAATTGAGTTGCGTGTCTGAATACGTAAGGACCGATAGCAATCATATTAGAAGGCAATTCCATTTCCTCTGTAATAGCGCCGGGAGCAACTATAACAAGCGTTCTTTCCTTGCTTTCCGCATCAACAGAAAGTAAATAGCATTTCTTCATAACAGCAAAGCTCTTATTGTTAAAGTCTATTGTAAATTCTGTAAGTGATGAGCAATTCTTAAAGGCATATGCGTTAATTGAAGTCAAGGAAAGTGGGAAGTTAACCTTTACAAGAGAGGTACAGCCCTCAAATGAAGCCTCACCAATGGTAGATGTACCCTCTTTAAACGTAACCTCTTTAATGTTTTTACAATAGCTGAATGCAAATTCACCGATTACAAGGTTACCCTCGTCGATAATAAGGGATTCAAGAGCTTCACAGTAAGCAAAGGCCTCAAAGCCGATTGTCTCAACGTTTTCACCGATTGTAAGAGTTTTAAGCTTCTTACAGTCCTTAAATGCAGCCTTTTCAATTTGTACAGTATTGGAAATAGTAACGCTTTCAAGCTTTGCACAAGAGTGGAAGGAAAGTGTATTGATGTATTCAACGTCATTAATAATAACAGTTTTAAGATTTGGACATTCAGCAAATGCGCTGTCAGCAATAACAGAAACACCGCTAATGTTAACCTCTGTCAGCTTAGGAGCCTTAGCAAAGGCAAAGGTACCTATTTTTTTCATTCTTGCATTAATGGTAATGCTTGTAATGGATGGATGGGACTCAAATGCTCTGTCCGCAATATTTAAAAGTGATTTAGGAAAAACAACAGCCTTAACAAATACCGCATTGTCAAATGCGCCGTCACTTATAGAGGTAACGCCCTCAGGAATAGTTAAAACGTCCTCACAAAAGCCGGGAGCAACCATAATAAGCAAGGCTTTACCGGATGAATAAAGATTACCCTCAGCGGATGTAAAGTCAGGATTTAATTCATCAACTTCAATAGAGGTTAAGCTTTTACAACCAATGAAAGCGTCCTTGTCAATAGTTTCAAAGGAAGCAGGTAATTTAACAGAGGTAATGCTAACACAGCCCTCAAAGGCATTTCTTTCAATTTTTTCAACACCGTTTGCAAAAATAACCTCGGAGAGATTTTTACAACCGATAAATGCTCTTTCCTTAATTCTATCAACAGGAATGGTGATAGATTTTAATCCAATACAATCCTTAAAAGCGGTTTTTTCAATGGAATTAACAGTGTCTGAAATAACAACCTTATTTAAGAAGGAGCAACCGTTAAAGCAGCTTTCGCCAATCTCAGTCACCTTATAAGAGGAGCCGGCAGGGTCAAGAATTGTAACAGACTCAAGACCTGTACAATTTTCAAACATTGAATTGGAAAGCTTACCGATATTTGCGGGAATAACAACGTTTTTAACGTTTACACAGGCAAAGAATGCAGCATCTCCAACAGATGTCAAGGTAGATGGGAATGACAAGAAGTTAATCAAACAGCCTGCAAAGCAATAGCTACCGATAGTCTCAATACCCTCGTTAAGTGGGAATGCGTCAAGCTCAAAGCAATCGGAGAATGCGTAGCTACCGTATTCGGCAATTGAAATAGACAAGGTAACCGAGTCAAGAAGCTGACAGTTTCTGAAGGCGTTGTCGTGAACCTTGTCGCCCTTACCCGTATAAACAATTCTTCTTATGTTAGCACAGTTTTGGAAGCAGCCTTTATAAAGCTCACCACCGGTTACGGTAACGTCAGTTAAGGCAGGGGAAATCCAAAATTCAACAAAGCTGTCGCCAATAGGCTGGTCAACAGGGTACATACCGGTTGTGTCCTCCTCAGGAATACCGAAGATGTAGCCTAAAACAGCATTTTTAGAGGAAGCATCTGCTCCAACAAAAGGAATAGTCAATTTTTTAATGTTGTTACAGTGTAGGAAAGCGCCTAAGCCTATTTTTGTAATAGTGTCAGGAACGATAACCTCTTCAAGCTTTCTTGCATATTGGAAGGCAAGAGGGGCAATTTCCTTTACAGGAAGACCATTATACTCTGTTGGAATTTCCAATTTCGCGGTATCCATAGCAGCATAGGACTCGATAATATAATAGCTTTCGTCCTCGCTGAGCTTGTATCTGATTTGAATAGGATTGATGGAATCCTGGCAACGTGTGCAAACGTAATCAACGTAGTTGTGTCCGTTTGGATTATAATCAATCTTTTGTCTTTGCTCCATAGTACAAATCAAGCAAACACGGGCTTGCTCACCGTACTCAGTACAGTTAGCCTTTTTTATTTCCTTCCAAAGACCGAAATCGTGTGTACCGGGAGGGCAATACTTTTTATCGTCGTCGCCACCGCTTCCTTCCTCGTTACCGCAGGAAGCAAGAGAAATAGCCATCAAGACAGATAAAAGGACCATCATTAAGCATATAATTTTTTTCATGAATAACTCCTTTTGCATAATTTATCATCTTATTTTAACATTTTTAAATATGTGTGTCAATATAAAAATAAAAAAAGAGGCTGTCGCATTAAGCGACGCCTCTTTTTTGGGGGGTAGTGAAATGAGTGCAGAAGCCGTGAACTCGTACACGTAGGCGTACTCAGTACGGTAGAGTACGAGGTCGCGGGTACAAAACTGATTCCAAAAAAGAGGGGAACTTGCAAAATTTGTAAGTTCCCGTCATTATTTACATCTAAAAATAATAGTAAAATAAAGGTTTTAGTGTAAGGGGTATCTGTTTTTGGTCTGTGCTTATTGCAACACCCCCCTTTAAATTGAGTTAA
>JAZSGX010000111.1:0-44464 GCA_045532975.1 Eubacteriales bacterium
TTTTCGTTTGCCATCTCGCTAAACTCCTTATTTCTTCTTGTTTGCTATTGTCTTTGCAGGACCCTTACGAGTTCTTGCATTTGTCTTGGTTCTCTGTCCGCGAACAGGGAGACCCTTTCTGTGTCTTGTACCGCGATAGCAGTTAATTTCAACAAGACGCTTGATGTTAAGAGCTACTTCTCTTCTGAGTTCACCCTCAACGTGATAATTTGTTTCGATTTCTTCACGAAGCTTTGCAATTTCCTCTTCGGTCAAATCCTTAGCGCGAGTGTCAGGGTTGATTCCTGTCTTTGCAAGAATGTCCTGTGAACTCTTAAGACCAATACCGTAAATGTAAGTTAATGCAATTTCAACGCGCTTCGCGTTTGGAATGTCTACACCAGCTATACGAGCCATTATTTTTCACCTCTTAAATAAATTGGTTTGGTTAGAATTAGCCCTGTCTCTGTTTGTGCTTAGGGTTTTCGCAGATAACCATAACGGTACCTTTTCTCTTAATAACCTTGCACTTGTCACAGATTTTCTTTACTGAAGGCTTTACTTTCATTATGAAACCACCTTTCTTATTTTGCGCGCCATGTGATGCGGCCCTTTGAAAGGTCATATACTGACACTTCAACGGTTACCTTGTCACCGGGCAATATTCTAATATAATTGAGTCTTAATTTGCCTGAAATATGAGCAGTAATAATGTGCCCATTAGGCAATTGTACCTTGAAGGTTGCGTTTGGAAGTGCTTCCGTAACTACACCCTCAAATTCTACTACGTTTTCTTTTCCCATATATTCCTCTCATTAATTCTGCGGTAATACTTTATGTTCAGTCCGATGGGCGAGTAACGTGCGCCAATCGACATTCATATGCCAACCAAAAATCAGCCGCGTTGGTTGGTTTGGATTTATCAGAGAGATATCAGTCAACCTTTGTTAAAAGAATTATTCCGTTATCTGTTACTGCAATGCTATGCTCATAATGTGAGGAAAGCTTGCCATCCTGTGTTACCACAGTCCAGCCATCCGAAAGAGTTCTCACAAATCTCTCGCCTTGATTAATCATAGGCTCGATTGCAAGCGTCATACCCGGATAAATCCTTGCTCCTCTGCCCTGTGTACCAAAATTTGGAACATTCGGGTCCTCGTGGAGTGCTTTGCCGACACCGTGGCCAACAAATTCACGAACTACTGAAAAGCCGTTTGACTCCGCGTAGCTTTGAATTGCAAATCCAAGGTCGCCTAAGCGTGGATTTTCTGTTTTTTCAATGGCTTCAATGCCCTTGAAAAAGCTTTCTCTTGTTACGTCTATAAGCTTTTTTGCTTCCTCTGAGATTTCTCCCACAGGAATTGTAACTGCGCTATCCCCTGTAAAGCCCTTGTAGGTTGCACCCACGTCAATCTTTACAATGTCGCCGTTTTTAAGTATTCTTTTGTGTGAGGGAATACCATGTATAACCTCGTCATTAATACTTATGCAAGCGCTACCGGGAAAGCCGCCGTACCCAAGAAATGTTGGCTTAGCGCCACATTTCTTGATGTACAAACGAATTTTGTCGTCTAACTCTTTTGTAGTTATGCCTTCTCTGACAATTTCCTTTGCCATGAGCAAGGTTTCGCCGGTAATTCTACCAGCCACCTTCATTAGCTCAATCTGCTCGGGTGTTTTAAGCTGAATCATAACTTATTTTGCTGTGTTCTCAATAGCTGCAAGTGTAAGAGCAGTTGTATCCTCAACCTTTTCTTGACCCTCAACTAATGCAAGAACACCCTTTTTGCCGTAGAAATCCTTAAGAGGCTCCGTTTGGTCGTGGTAAACAACAAGTCTGCTCTTTACAACCTCTGGAGCATCATCCTTACGAATGGAAAGCGCCTCTCCGCATTTATCGCAGGTTTCGCCATCCTTGGAAGGATTATATAAGGTGTGGTAAGATGCGCCGCACTTTGCGCAGACACGTCTGCCGCTCATACGTTCAACAATCTTTTCGTCCTCAACCTCGATGCTGACAACACAGTTGATGTTAACACCCATATTGTCAAGCGCCTCAGCCTGAGGAACGGTTCTTGGGAAGCCGTCAAGAATGAAGCCGTTTTGGCAGTCATCCTTGGCAAGTCTTTCACCAATAATACCTATAACAACCTCGTCTGGAACAAGTGCGCCCTTTTCTGTATAAGCTTTAGCCGCAAGTCCCATCTCGGTGCCATTTTTAATAGCTTCTCTAATCATTACGCCTGTTGAGATGGTAGGAATACCATACTTTTCAGCCACAATGTCAGATTGAGTTCCCTTGCCTGCACCAGGTGCACCAAGGAAAATAAGCTTAAGATTTTTATTCATATCTCTACCTCTTAGTCAAGGAAGCCCTTGTAGTGACGCATTGTCATCTGAGATTCAAGCTCTCTTACAACCTCAAGCACAACGCCAACAACGATAATGATTGATGTACCGCTGTTTACGAAGTCTGAAATCATTGAGCTACCCATCAAGCCCGGCAAGTCTGTCCAGCCGCCAACTGCATTTAATACAATGTAAACAACGACAGGAACTACCGCAACAACTGACAAGCAAAGCGCACCGATAAAGGTAACTCTTGAAAGAACCTTCTTAATGTAAAGTGCTGTTGACTTTCCAGGACGAATACCCGGAATAGAGCCACCGTTTTGCTGCAAGTTGTTTGCAACCTCGAATGGATTGAATGAAATTGAAACATAGAAATATGCAAATGCAAGTAACAACACGAATGTCATTAATGCGTAGAACCAAGTGTTTGGAGATAGGAATTCATATACTCCATACCAGAATCCGCCCTCTTCAGGTGAGCAGAAGCCGATAATCATTGCAGGCAATGACAAGATTGCGCTTGCAAAGATAACAGGCATAACACCAGCCATATTAACCTTTAAAGGAAGGTTGGTATTGCGTCCGCCGTACATCTTTCTACCAACAACCTTCTTTGCATACTGCACAGGAATTCTGCGCTCACTGTCAGAAATGTGAACAACGAACCAGATAAGTGCGATAATACCGATGGTTGTCAAGAGAAGCACCAAGATAGCAGGAACTCTGTAAGCCCATCCTGAGCCTGTTTCCAAATACTTATACGCTTCAGAGAATGGCTCCTCGTAAGCGTGAACGTTCATATTACTGTACTGGTCGAAGAGCTCACCTGTAGAGGTCAATGCGCCATCCTTCCAGAACATATTGTGGTAGCTTTCGTATTGAGACTTAACATCGGCTACCTCAGAAGCGCTAATGCCGTATGGGTTACCGTAAACGATAGCAACTATCTTAGCATAGAATTCTCTAACGATTGAGATACCACGAGAAACAATGTTTGCAAAAAGTATGATTGAGATACCGTTGCCGATACCCTTTTCGTTGATTCTTTCAGCAAGCCACATAACAAGTGCGGAGCCTGCGCAGAAGCAAACGATAATAACTATTGCCATTAACCACTTTTCAAATGTTGATGAAGTGTATGTTATAACACTTTGAATCATAAAGTAGTAACCAATAGCTGTGATAAGAGAGATACCCATTGTGATGTATCTTGTGATTACAGTAATCTTCTTCTTTCCCTCTTCGCCCTGCTTAGCAAGTCTTTCAAGAGAAGGAATAGCTACTGTCAAAAGCTGAATAACGATTGATGCTGTGATGTATGGTGATACACCAAGAGCAAACAATGACGCTTGTTCAAAACCACTTGACAATGTAGAAAGTAAGGATGCCATACCACCCAATGTGCTGTTTACAACTGAGCTAATGCTCTCTGCGTCAACAAAAGGAACTGTAACAACTGCTCCGATTCTGTAAACGAGAACGATCATCAATGTGAATATTATCTTATCTCTTAATTCTTTAACTTTCCAAGCGTTAGCTAAGGTTTTGAACATAATTATTTCACCTCAGCTTTTCCGCCTGCAGCCTCAATTTTCTCCTTTGCTGTTGCAGAGAAAACTGCTGCTTCAACGGTGAGCTTCTTTGTAAGTTCTCCGTTACCAAGCACCTTAAGTCCATCGAGTTCCTTGTTAATCAAACCTGCGTTAACAAGAGCTTCGAGATTTACAGTTGCGCCATCCTCAAATTTGTTAAGATCGCTTACGTTGACTGTTGCGTAAACTGTAGCAAATTTATTCTTAAATCCTCTTTTAGGAAGTTTTCTGTAAAGTGGGAGCTGACCACCCTCGAAACCAGGTCTTACACCGCCGCCTGAACGTGCGTTCTGACCCTTATGACCCTTACCGGCTGTCTTACCGTTACCGGATCCAGGACCTCTACCCTTGCGCCATGCTGCCTTTGCAGAACCGGCAGCTGGAGATAGTTCATGGAGCTTCATATTTTAATCCTCCTTATTGAAATTGATTTTTTTAAAGGTTTTGATTGTTATCAATCAATTTCTGCCCTTTGGCAGTTAAAATTCAAGATTATGCGTTTTCTTACCTGTTAATTAGCAGTTTTCTACTTTAACAAGGTGAGAGATAACCTTTATCTTGCCTGCCAAAACCTGATCGTTCTTCAAAACGATGCTGTTACCAATCTTGGTAAGGCCAAGAGATTTAGCAGTTGCAATCTGGTTAGGCTTGCAAGCAATGAGGCTCTTAATAAGAGTTACTTTTACGTTTTCCATCTTATGTGACCTCCTTAACCGATAACCTTGCTTGTTTCCAAGCCACGAGTCTTTGCAACTTCTTCAATAGAACGGAGCTCCTTCAAGCCCTCAAATGTTGCCTTAACAACGTTTGTCTTGTTGTTGGAACGAAGGCTCTTAGCTCTGATATTCTTAATACCTGCAAGCTCAAGAACTGCACGAACAGTCTGACCTGCAATGATACCTGTACCGAGTGAAGCAGGCTTCAAAAGAACGGAACCTGCGCCAAACTTACCAAGTACCTCGTGTGGGATTGTTGTATCCTTAATAGGAACGTAAATCATATTCTTCTTAGCATCTTCGATACCCTTGCGGATTGCGTCAGGAACCTCAGCTGCCTTACCAAGACCGTAACCAACGTGTCCGTTACCGTCGCCTACAACCATCAAAGCTGTGAAACGAGCGATACGACCACCCTTAACTGTCTTTGATACACGGTTGAGAGCAACCATTTTCTCTTGAAGATCAAGAGTAGCTGCGTCAATTTTAAGTGACATTTTAATTTCTCCTTATTATATGTTTAATTGAATTAAACAGTGTACAAACCAAAGTCAAGCCAGGCTTGAGAATTAGAACTTAAGTCCGCCTTCTCTTGCACCCTCAGCAAGCTCTGATACACGTCCGTGATATACATAACCGCCACGGTCAAATACAACTGTGTCGATTCCCTTTGCCAATGCCTTTTCTGCGATAGCGAGGCCAACCTTCTTTGCAGCCTCCTTGTTGCTACCGATACCCTCAAATCCGGACTCCATAGTAGAAGCGGAAACGAGTGTTACGCCTGCCACGTCATCGATGATTTGGCAAGAAATGTTTTTGTTTGAACGATAAACGCAAAGACGTGGACGCTCTGCAGTTCCGGAAATCTTACCGCGAACTCTTGCGTGTCTTCTAAGACGCTGTGCGTTGCTATCTCTTCTTGATACCATTTTTGTCGTCTCCTTTCATTATTTGCCGGTTTTTCCGGATTTACGGCGAATCTTTTCGCCTTCATATTTAATACCCTTACCCTTATATGGTTCAGGAGCTCTTCTTGAACGAATGAATGCTGCTGTTTCACCAACAACCTGCTTGTCGATACCCTTAACGATAATTGTGTTAGCGTCAGGAGTTTCGAAAGTGATTCCTTCAGGAGCGTCAACAATAACAGGATGTGAATAGCCGAGAGTTAAGTTAAGGCTCTTGCCCTGCATCTGAACTCTGTAACCAACACCGTTAACCTCAAGCTTCTTTGAGTAGCCCTCGGTAACACCGATTACCATATTGTTGATAAGTGTTCTTGTAAGACCGTGAAGTGCACGATCTTCCTTTTCATCAGATGGACGAGTTACTGTGATAACGTTGTTCTCACAAGCAACTGTCATTCTGTTGCTGTAATTATAAGTTAATGTACCCTTAGCACCCTTTACGGAAATAACGCAATCTGCTGTGTTGATATCAACATTTACGCCGGCAGGAACATTAATTGGAGCTCTTCCTATTCTTGACATGTTCTTATACCTCCCGTAAATTACCAAACGAATGCAAGAACTTCGCCGCCAACGTGCTCACGTCTTGCCTTCTTGTCGGTCATGATGCCCTTAGATGTGGATACGATAGCGATACCAAGGCCGTTCATAACCTTTGGCATATCCTCGCAGTTGGAGTAAATTCTAAGACCTGGCTTAGAAACTCTTCTAATACCACGGATAGCCTTTACCTTACCAGCCTCGTACTTAAGGGTGATTCTGATTGTGCCCTGCTTGCCATCCTCAACAACGGAAACAGCCTTAATGTAGCCCTCTTCCAAAAGAATGTCAGCAATAGCCTTTTTCATGTTTGAAGCAGGAATGTCAACAGTCTCGTGCTTAGCGTTGCTAGCATTTCTGATTCTGGTGAGCATATCTGCAATTACGTCTGAAATCTGCATTTTAATTTCCTCCTAAATATTGCAAGTAACCAAGCTTGCTGCCGACAAATTCTGTCGGCCGCCCATCGGTGGTTAAACAAATGTTTCCTTCCGATTAGATTGGAGAGAATACCTTTCGTATTCTTTTTAGTTGTATTTTTGCGCCTTGTAACCCAAGGCAAGTTAACTGTAAATTACCAGCTAGCCTTTCTTACACCAGGAATTTCACCTGCGTAAGCAAGCTCTCTGAAGCAAATACGGCAAACGCCATACTTGCGGAGATAACCATGAGGTCTGCCGCAGATCTTACAACGGTTGTATTCTCTTGTGGAATACTTCTGTGTCTTCTGCTGCTTAAGCACCATAGCCTTCTTTGCCATCTGTCAAGCCCTCCTCATTAATTCTTTGCAAATGGAGCACCCATCAATGTGAGGAGCTCTTTTGCTTCTTCGTCTGTTGTAGCTGTTGTTACGAATGTGATATCCATACCGCGGATCTTGTCAACCTTATCATATTCGATTTCTGGGAATATGAGCTGCTCCTTAAGACCCATGGAGTAGTTACCACGACCGTCAAAGCCGTTAGCATTGATACCCTTGAAGTCTCTAACTCTTGGGAGTGCGAATGTGAAGAGTCTATCCATAAACTCATACATTCTCTCGCCACGAAGTGTTACCTTAACACCGATCTTTACGCCTTCACGAAGCTTAAAGTTAGCAACGCTCTTTCTTGCGTAAGTAGGAACAGCCTTCTGTCCTGCGATCATAGAGATTTCATCGATGATGCTATCAATAACCTTTGAGTTATCCTTTGCATCGCCAGCGCCTACGTTGATTACAATCTTGTTAAATCTTGGAATCTGCATAGAGCTCTTGTAGTTGAACTTGTTCATAAGAGCAGGAGCAACTTCGTTCTTATACATTTCTGCAAATCTTGACATATTCAGTTACCTCCTATTAAAGCTCTTGTCCGCACTTTGCGCAAACGCGGATCTTCTTGCCATCTACAATCTTGTGTTGAATTCTAACGCCCTTTTGGCAGTTAGAACAGTAAATTTGTACCTTAGAAGCGTACATAGCAGCCTCAACCTTAATGATGCCACCTGTCTCGCCCTGTCTTCTTGGCTTCTGGTGCTTAGAAACGATGTTAGCACCCTGTACAATAACCTTGCCTTCGTCTGGGCTTACAGCCACAACCTTACCAATAACACCCTTGTCATCACCGGAGATAACAATAACAGTGTCGTCGCGTTTAACATGAACCTTACTCATTATCATTTACCTCCAATTAAAGTACTTCTGGTGCCAAGGAAAGGATCTTTGTGAATTCCTTTTCACGAAGCTCTCTCGCTACTGGGCCAAAGATACGTGTTCCTCTTGGTGTCTTGTCTTCTTTTACAATAACTGCTGCGTTCTCGTCGAACTTGATGTAAGAGCCGTCTGCACGACGAACACCCTTAGCGCTTCTTACGATAACAGCCTTAACAACGTCGCCCTTCTTAACAATCCCGCCCGGAGCTGCCTTCTTAACTGAGCATACAACTACGTCACCGATGTTAGCATATCTTCTGCCTGTACCACCGAGAACTCTGATGCACAAAAGCTCCTTAGCGCCTGTATTGTCGGCAACCTTCATTCTGCTTTCTTGCTGAATCATTTTTATCCTCCTAATAAGGTTTCCCTAAATTTCGGCACATGTTTTAAAATGTACCCTCATAAAGGATTATATTATTTAACTTTTTCTACGATTTGAACAAGTCTCCATCTCTTTGTCTTGGAGAGAGGTCTTGTTTCCATTACTTCAACGATATCGCCGATTGAGCACTCGTTGTTCTCATCATGAGCGTGAATCTTTGTTGTTCTCTTGATGATCTTGCTGTAAACAGCGTGCTTTACGTTATCTCTTACAGCAACGACAATTGTCTTATCCATCTTGTTGCTAACAACAATACCAACTCTTGTCTTTCTGAGGTTACGTGTTTCAGTCATAACTCATTATCCTCCACTTAAGCGTTCTTCTCGTTGAGAAGTGTTTTTACACGAGCGATGTCCTTCTTAACATCAGCTATCTTGTGTGGATTTTCGAGCTGGTTAATAGCATGCTGGAAACGAAGATTGAAAAGCTCTTCCTTAAGCTCCTTCAACTTTGCCTCAAGCTCTTCAGCACTTAAATTTCTAATTTCAGTAACTTTCACAGCTTATTCCTCCACTTCCTCGATTTGCTCCTTCTTAACAAACTTACATTTGATAGGGAGCTTGTGCATTGCAAGACGCATAGCCTCTCTTGCAACTTCCTCTGAAACGCCGTCCATTTCGAACATAACTCTGCCTGGCTTAACAACTGCTACCCAGTACTCAGGTGAGCCCTTACCGGAACCCATTCGAGTTTCAGCCGGCTTTTCAGTAATTGGCTTGTCAGGGAATATCTTAATCCAAACCTGACCGCCACGACGAATGTATCTTGTCATAGCAATACGTGCTGCTTCGATCTGATTTGCAGTGATCCAAGCTGGCTCCATAGCAACCAAACCGTATTCACCGTTGGTTACCTTGTTGCCTCTCAAAGCCTTACCTGTAAGGCGGCCTCTTTGAACACGTCTGTATTTAACTCTCTTTGGCATTAACATTAGTGTTCGCCTCCTTCAGTCTTTCTTGGAGCTCTTGGAGCTCTACGATTGTTGTTACGGCCTTCACCCTTGTTATCCTTGTTAAATCTTCTTCTTGGTCTGTCGCTCTTTTCAGCAGTTGTCTTGTTAACTACGTTAAGAACCTCGCCCTTGTAGATCCAAACCTTAACACCGATTTTACCGTAAGTTGTGTTTGCTTCCCAGAAACCGTAGTCAATGTCCGCTCTGATTGTCTGAAGCGGAATTGTACCGTCGTGGTAGTGCTCTGTACGAGCGATTTCTGCGCCAGCCAAACGACCGCTGCAAGCGATCTTGATACCCTTAGCGCCGAGCTTCATTGTTCTTCCGATAGCCTGCTTCATAGCACGACGGAATGCAATTCTTCTCTCGAGCTGAGAGCAAATGTTCTCAGCAACAAGCTGAGCGTCGAGGTCAACTGGCTTAACCTCGATAACGTTAACAACAGCCTTCTTGCCGGTTACCTTCTCAACGTCCTTACGGAGGTTTTCGATTTCAGCACCCTGCTTACCGATAATCATACCTGGCTTTGCACAATGGATGATTACCTTAACTGTTTCCTTGGAATCTCTTTCAATTTCAATCTTGGAAATACCAGCATTGAAAAGCTTTTCCTTGAGATATTCTCTCAAATTGTAGTCGGATACAAGAGTGTCGCCGAACTTTTCGTCAGAAACGTACCATCTTGAATCCCAGTTCTTGATTACGCCAACGCGCAAACCATGTGGGTTAACCTTCTGTCCCATTATTCAGCCCCTCCTTATTCCTTCTCAGCTACACATACAGTGATGTGGCTGGTTCTCTTTAAAATTCTGTTAGCGCTTCCCTTACCTCTTGGCATAACTCTCTTGAGCATATGGCTACCGGGTGTTACAAAGCACTTTGCAACATAAAGTTTTGATTTATCCATACCGTGATTGTTTTCAGCATTTGCTACTGCACTCTTAAGAACCTTAGAAAGGATATCAGCGCCTCTCTTTGGTGTGTTCTTAAGAATAGCTGCCGCCATTTCAACATCCTTGCCACGAACGAGGTCAAGAACGATTTGAACCTTACGGGGAGCAATGCGAACGTCGTAAAGGTATGCATTTGCTACTTTAGCTTCCATTGTTATCTCCTATTATTTACCGTTATTTGATGTTTTTGATCCTGCGTGACCCTTGAATGTTCTTGTAAGAGCGAACTCTCCAAGCTTGTGACCAACCATATCCTCAGTTACATAAACCGGAACATGCTTTCTACCGTCATGAACAGCGATAGTGTGACCAACAAATTCTGGGAATATTGTTGAAGAACGAGACCATGTCTTCAAAACCTTCTTTTCGCCCTTTTCGTTCATAGCACATACACGATTGTAGAGCTTTTCTTCTACATAAGGCGCTTTTTTCAAACTTCTGCTCATTATTCTTTTCCCCCTTATCTACCGTTTCTGCGACGAACGATGTACTTGTTGGTTCTTGCCTTCTTGTTTCTGGTCTTATAACCAAGAGCTGGCTTACCCCAAGGAGTAACAGGGCCTGGACGACCAACAGGAGACTTACCTTCACCACCACCGTGTGGGTGATCGCATGGGTTCATTACAGAACCACGAACAGTTGGGCGGATACCCATATGACGAGTCTTACCAGCCTTACCGATCTTGATGGTATCATGCTCGATGTTACCAATCTGACCGATAGTAGCCTTGCAATCAAGTCTTACGTATCTTACTTCGCCGGATGGAAGTCTAACCTGAGCCATACCGTTTTCCTTAGCCATGAGCTGAGCCTGCGCACCTGCGGAACGAACAAGCTGACCGCCCTTACCTGGGTAAAGCTCGATATTGTGAATAATAGTACCTACTGGGATGTTCTCAATAGGAAGTGTGTTACCTGGCTTGATGTCTGCATCAGCACCGGAGTAAAGAACGTCTCCGTCTGTAACACCGTATGGAGCGATTACATAGCTCTTCTTGCCTTCTTCATTTTGGAGAAGTGCGATGTAGGATGTTCTGTTAGGGTCATATTCAACACCGATAACAGTTGCCTTGCCATCTTCTCTCTTGAAGTCGATAATTCTGTATTTCTGCTTGTTTCCGCCACCCTGATGACGAACTGTGATCATACCGTAGCTGTTACGGCCTGAGTGCTTTTTCTTAACCTCAATGAGGCTCTTCTCAGGAGAAAACTTTGTTACTTCCTCGAAAGAAGCAACAGACATATGTCTTCTTGAGGGTGTGGTGGGCTTATATTTCATTGTTGCCATTTGAATTTACCTCCCACTGATTAGTTCAAACCGTTAAAGAATTCGATTTCCTTAGAAGAAGCATCGAGTGTTACGATAGCCTTCTTCCATTCAGCTGTGTAGCCGAAGTGGTAACCCATTCTCTTTGGTTTTTTCTTCATATTAATTGTATTAACCTTTGCAACCTTAACGCCGAAAAGCTCTTCAACTGCCTTTGCAATTTCAGGCTTTGTTGCGTCTACAGCAACCTTGAATGTGTATCTCTTTGCTTCGATACCGTCCATAGACTTTTCAGTGATTACTGGCTTGAGGATAATGTCCTGAGCAAATTTCATTATGCGTAAACCTCCTCTAATTTCTCAACCGCACTCTTAGCGAATACGATTGTATTGCAGTTAAGAATGTCATATACGTTAAGTGTGTTTGTATATGCAACCTTTACGCCTGCAATGTTAGCAAGGCTCTTTACTACTGTATCGCATGGAGCGTCAAGAACAACAAGTGCCTTTCTGCCTGCGTTTACAGCCTTGAGCATTTCTACCATTACCTTGGTCTTGTAGCTTTCGCAAGCGATTGCATCAACTACTACCATTTCGTTGTTTGCTACCTTAGAGCTGAGCGCACTAAACATAGCAAGTCTCTTTACTTTCTTATTGAGCTTTGTTGTGTAGGAGCGTGGCTTTGGACCAAGAGCGATACCACCGTGTGTCCATTGTGGAGATCTTGTTGAGCCCTGTCTTGCTCTACCTGTGCCCTTTTGCTTCCATGGCTTTCTACCGCCACCGGAAACCTCACTTCTTGTGAGTGTTGACTGTGTACCCTGTCTCTGATTGAGAAGGTATGCTCTCACTGCTGCGTGGAGGACAGCCTCGTTTACTTCTGCGCCGAATACTACATCGGAAAGTGTCATTTCACTTACCTTAGCACCAGCCATATTAACTACATTAATACTTGGCATCGTTTATTCCTCCTTAACTTATGCTTTAACGCTGTCGCGGATTACAACGATACCGCCGCGAGCGCCTGGAACAGCACCCTTAACTGCGATAAGGTTCTTCTCTGCGTCAACTTTAACTACTTCAAGGTTGAGTACTGTTAACTTCTCGTTACCGTACTGACCTGCCATTTTCTTGTTCTTAAACACTCTTGATGGTGTTGAGTTAGCACCCATTGAACCAACCTGTCTGTGAATTGGACCTGTACCGTGGGTAGCCTGAAGCATGTGGTGACCCCATCTCTTAACTGCACCGGAGTAACCGTGACCCTTTGTAATGCCTGTAATGTCGACCTTTTCGCCTGCTGCGAAGGTATCGGCTGCTATTACGTCGCCAACGTTGTACTGTGCAATGCTCTCAAGTCTGAATTCCTTGAGGTGCTTCTTAGCTTCTACACCTGCCTTAGCAAAGTGTCCCTTAGCTGGTTTGTTTACGTGCTTTTCGGATACATCCTGGTATCCAACCTGGATAGCTTCGTATCCATCTGTTTCGGTAGTTTTCTTCTGACAAACTACACAAGGTCCGGCCTCGATAACTGTAACAGGAATTACTGAACCGTTGTCAGCAAAGATCTGTGTCATACCGAGCTTCTTACCGATAATACCTTTCTTCATTTTGCTTTCCTCCATTAAATTAAGGTTATTGGTTGACGCTTTGGATTAGGTCGTAGCCGTCGACCGCGTCAACATGACCTGCCGTCATCATAGACTATTGTGCCGTGAGTAACTGTGGCACCGCTACTGTACGGTGAGGCTTGGCTTTTCTGCGATTTTAGAAATTAAAGCTTAACTTCAATATCTACGCCTGCAGGGAGCTCAAGAGTCATTATTGCATCAGCAACCTTCTTTGAAGGCTTAATGATTTCAACAAGTCTCTTGTGTGTGCGCTGTTCAAACTGCTCACGGCTGTCCTTGTACTTGTGTACCGCACGGAGAATTGTAACGATTTCCTTCTCTGTTGGTAGCGGAATAGGACCTGAAACCTGTGCGCCGTTTTCCTTAGCTGCATTTACGATCTTTTCAGCGGTCATATCAACCAACTTGTGGTCGTAGCCCTTAACTCTTACTCTGATCTTTTCGTTTACTGCCATTTTGCTTTCCTCCTTATTAAATAGAAATGTGACGGGGACATTTGCTTTTACACCGTCCCGTGTGTTTCCTTCACCCACTTAACAAAACCGAACCGTGCAACTCTTTGGTTCGGATGAATGCAAGCGGTGATCTATCAGCATTTACGCTGAAGGAAGATACACTCAGCTGCATTTTGCTGCCTTGTGAATCGAGCGCACTCCACGAAAATTCCCCGCAAACGCCATAGCAGTTATGCATTTACGGCAACCTCTCGCTTCAACACGCGCTAAGCAGGAGAATTATATCATAATATATAAGGGCTTGTCAAGGATTTTTTTCAAAAATTATCCAAGACACCTTTGCAAAGCTAAATTTTATTACGGGTTTTTGTTAATAATGCACAAATTTTCTGTTTTCCTAAGCGTTTAAAAGCCTGTTTTCTGTCCCAAACGCCTGATTTTCTTGCAAAATTTTGTAACATTGCACAAACAATCTTAAATTTCGCATTTACAATTTTCTTCCTTATTTATTATATATAGGAATTATACACGCCTTTTCAGCTTTGTCAACTCTTACCTGTTTTTTCTTTGTTAAAATTAGTTTTATTTACAAAAAGTTCACAACTTTCGCCCTAATTTACAAAAAAATGGGGGGGGCAAGCCCCCGCTCTTATGCCTTCTTTTGTCCGTAATACGCATTCGGACCGTGCTTTCTGTCATAATGCTTGCGCAAAAGCACCTCTTGCATTCTTTCCGTTTTACCATTCGCCTGAAGCATCAGCATCTCGGTGTTATAGGACATCATTGCCACCTGCTCAAGAACAACAGCCGCCTCAACAGATGATTTTGCATCCTTTCCCCAAGTAAACGGACCGTGAGAGTGAACCAATGCTGCGTGCATTTGCTCTGCTCCAATATCCTTAATTGCCTCAAGGATAACCGTTCCGGTTTCCTTCTCGTACTCACCCTTAATCTCAGTCTCTGTCATTTTTCTTGTGCAAGGAATCGTGGTGCCAAAATAGTCAGCGTGGGTTGTGCCATAGGGTGTAATTCCTCTGCCTGTCTGGGCGTAAATGGTTGCCCAAGGTGAATGGGTATGAGTTACTCCCCCGATTTCAGGATAAGCCTTATACATTTCAAGGTGAGTTGGTGTATCCGATGAAGGCTTAAGCGTACCCTCAACAACGTTGCCGTTCAAGTCCACAACAGGTAGCATATCGGGGGTTAGCTCATCATATTCAACGCCCGATGGCTTAATAACAACAAGACCACTCTCGCGGTCGATACCGCTTACGTTTCCCCATGTAAATGTAATCAAATTGTACTTTACGAGCATCATATTCGCCTCGTAAACCTCTTTTTTCAACTGTTCAAGCATATATTTCATCTCCTAAAATAGTTTTAGCCACAAGCTAACACCTATATAGTACCAAATATTTTAAAAATAGTCAACGAATTTTGTTTAAAAAATAAAAAAACTACGTATTTTTGTTTTTCTCTTGATTTTTCTTTGCTATTATGGTAAAATTGATTTCGTATGAAAATAACATTATTTTTCATTTTTATCTCATACAAGGAAAGGATTTATCATGAAAAAGACATATGACCTGTTTAGAAAATACATTTTAATAATTTTAATTTTGGCATTTATAGGTGTTATTTTCGGTACGCTTTCATTAATTCATTATTACAATGATAATACAATGAGCATATCCTTCATTCAACCTATACCGATTTTTGCCATTGCATTTTTCGCACTCACCGTTTGTGCTTATGTGATTTTAGCGGTAAAAACCCCTTCACTCCACGTTAAGCGTTTGAAAAGGGACTCAGGCTTTTCCAAGTTTGCATCAGCATTAGCTGCAGCTCTTGTAGCCGCTCTGTTTCTATTTGATTTTATCAGATTTATCTCTCCGGGCACATCGCTCATGACCACCAAAATCGTTAGATTACCTGTATCTGTCCCTTTTATAATTTATTTTGTAATCGAGCTGATTCCGTCCAAAATAAAGAGAAAGAAAATAAGCATCCCCTCTTGGCTCCCCCCACTTTGCTCGTTCTGTGCGGTTGCTTGGTGTATCGTCGGTCTTTTAAGCATTTATTTTTGGTCAGGTGTAGGCTCACTGCCAACAACCAACTTCTTTAAAATCGCACATATGCTATACTATCTTGTGGCAGCTATATTCTTCCTTGCTGATTTTTCCTTCAGCCATTTGGGAAAGGGTCACCGCTTCTATGTTTTGAGTGCATTTACTCTTTTCACAATAACTGCCATTTTCACCGGCTCTACAACTATTGCAAAATTCGCAGGCTTGCTGACACATATGAACATTTCACAGTTTGAGCTTGTTACAGCCATCGCCATCGGTATCTTTGCTCTGTCAAAGATGTTGGCTGTTCCTTACACTCTTAAATACGTTATGAAAAGAGAAGGCTCAAGCGGTCACAGTCATCACCACCATCATCACCATCATCACTCCAAGCAAAAGGCTGACTCAGGTGTGGCTAAATCTGATATTCCTACAGATATTGATATTTAATAATAAACCCTCCCGCTATGTATTCACGGGAGGGTTTTTCTTTATTCTAAATTAAAATTATCGACACGTGGTCGGTTTTTTTGCATAACTATGGCAATTTTGAAATTCATCGCACAAAGAATTTGCAAATCAAATTCACGCCATTGTAGCAAGCATTTTTTCCGTAACCTCGTACTGTGTTGGCTTGCCCAAAAGCATATTTTCAAGCTGGTCAACAACCATCTCACTCATTCTTGCAACCTCGTTGCCCTGGCTACCTGCAATATGAGGTGTCATAAACACGTTATTCAGCTTATAAAAATCTTCATTTGTTGGTGGCTCTTCCGTGGTTACATCAAGAACCGCGCACACATCCTCGCGTTTTTTAAGCGCTGCCAACATTCCAAGCTCATCCACCTGCGCACCGCGACCTGTGTTTATAAAGGTACCGTTTTTCTTCATTTTTTCAAAATATTCGCCCTTAATCATACCAACGGTAGCAGGCACGTTTGCCAAATGATTTGACACAACATCACAGGAGGCAAAAAGCTCCTCAAGAGTGTCAACCTTTTCTCCCCCAAGCTCTTTAGCCCTTGCCTCATCAACAAACACGTCAAAAATTTTAATATTGAGCTTGTATGGCTTCAAAAGCTCGATAACCTTTTTACCAATCATACCCGCACCGATAATGCCGACGTTTGACGCATAGTTGCCAACGTGAGCCCTTGAAATATCCCCTGCCACTTTGTATGATTCCGCATTTTTGTACGCCTGCATTGATTGATAAAAGCCCTTGTTAGCAAGTAATATTTGTGCAACCGAAAATTCAGCCACAGGCACTGCATTTGCAGCAAACGCGCTAAAAATTTTAATACCTCTGTTAAGGTAATGCTGCGCAAAATACTTTACACTGCCTGCCGCATAGAAAAGCGCCTTGGCGTTAGGGAAAAATCTTGCAAAATCATCCTTATCCTCGGAGCCTCCGGGCATTGACCAAGTAGAAAAGATATATTCAACATCATCAAACTCACCGGGAGCTGATGCCTCTAAATCCTCCTGACAGTAAACCTTATTAATATCTATGTCAACCAAGCTTTTAATTCTTTCCTGAGTTGATTTTGGATAAACGTAATCAATATTACCCTTGTTGTTTGCTAAAAATATCGCCTTCATTTAATTTTCTCCTTCCAACAAAGCGCTTTAAAGTATATATATATCACCGCGAACGCGGTATATACCTCTTCCTTTTCTTCTTTCTTCTTTTTCTTCCTTTTTCCCTTTTTTCTTTTGCTACTTTTCTTTTTTCGCTTTTTCCTTCATTTTTCTTCCTTCTTCTTTTCCTTAGGTTAACCTACAGGTTATCCCAGAATGGAATATTTTACCAATTTACTTTATAATATAGCAATCTCCCATCAAAATCCCTTTGGTTAAAGCTATGGTTAAAGCTATGGTTAAAGCAAAAGCTTAGCAAACGGATACTAGCTAAAAAATATCGAATATTTCAAAAAGAAGGGCAGCTACGGGCAGTTTTTCCTGTTAAAATAAAGGTAAGAAATATTGCATTTATATTTTCGCACAAAATCCCAATTTTGTCAAGGCTTTTGGCGGTAAATATTCCCGTTATTTATTGACTTTTCTTATATTATATGATAATATTAAAATTAGATAATTATATTCACTTGGAGGAAACACGCATATGGCATACAATATTCCGCAAAGCAAAGAGGCGTTTTTGAAAATGTGCGAGGAAAGTGGCACATCTTTCCCCTATTCAGACGACCTTTCTATTTTCAATAAAGAAATAACAGTTGCAGGAAAAACCATACATAACAGAATAGTATATCAGGCAATGGAGGGCTGTGACGGTACCACAGACGGCGCGCCCGATGAGCTTACCAAGCGCAGATATTTGCGCTTTGCCCGTGGTGGTGCAGGTCTTATCTGGTTTGAGGCAACTGCTGTGTTTAACGAGGGTAGAGCTAACCCACGCCAAATGTACTTAACAGACAAAACAAAGGACGATTTTAAGAGAATTGTTGCAGATATTAAGGAAGAAGGTATTAAGGCAAATGGCTTTGAGCCTGTTGTTGTTATTCAGCTAACCCACTCGGGCAGATATTCAAAGCCTGAGGGTGTACCCGCTCCATTAATCGCATACAACAACCCTATTTTTGAAAAGGACAGCCCTATTGACAAATCAAGGATTGTAACAGATGAATACCTTGACAGCTTACACGAGGCACTTGTTAAAAACGCAGTTATCGCCAAGGAGCTTGGCTTTGACGGTGCAGATATCAAAAGCTGCCACAGATACTTGCTTAGTGAGCTTCTCTCCGCTTACAACCGTGAGGGACGTTACGGCGGCAGCTTTGAAAACCGCACACGCCTTTTGACAGGGGCTGTTAAGGATGCAAAGGTATTAACAGGCAAGGACTTTATTATCACCTCCCGTGTAAACGCTTATGACGGCTTTGTTTACCCCTACGGCTTTGGCGTTAAAGAGGGCGAGGGCATCACCCCCGACTTTACAGAAGCTAAAATGCTATTCAAAAAGCTAGAGGAAAACGGCATTGATATGATTGACGTTACTATGGGTAACCCATATTTCAATCCACACGTTAACCGCCCATATTCTATGGGTGGATATGAGCCACCGGAGCATCCTATGTTCGGTGTACAGAGAATGCTAAACGGTATCTCGGAGCTTAAAAAGGAGGTTAGCGTGCCTGTTATTTCCTCAGGCATTTCCTTCCTCGGTGCGGTATCCGCCAACGTGTGCGCAGGCTATATGGAAAAGGGCGGCTTTGATATGGCAGGCTATGGCAGAGAAACCCTTGCTTATCCAGATTGCGCAAACGCAATTACAAGCGGAGCTAATCTTGACCCTAAAAAGCTTTGCATCTGCTGTTCAAAGTGTACCGAGATTATGAGAAAGCCGGGTGGCACACCGGGCTGTGTTATCCGCGACAAAGAGGTATATGCGCCTCTTTATAAAAAATTTGTTTTAGGTAAGGAGTAATTAACTATGAAAAAGGTTGCTATTATTACAGGTGCGGCAGGCGGTATTGGCTACGCCACCTGCGAAAAATTCAATAAAGAGGGCTACTCTATTGTAGCTATGGATATTGTGGATGCTGATAAGGTTACAGACAAGTTCGAGGGCTTTGGTGACTGCGTTTATGTTAAGGGTAACTTAGCGTGTGGCGAGGACAGAGCTAACCTTGTTAAAACCGCTATTGATACATACGGTAGAATTGACGTGCTTGTTAACGTTGCCGGTGTTGCGCCAAGAGTTAGAAACGACATCCTTGAAATGACAGAGGAAAGCTACGATTTTGTTATGGGCATCAACACCAAGGGCACTCTTTTCTTGACCCAGCTCGTTGCCAACGAAATGATTAAGCAGGAAAAGGTAAACGGTATTAAGGGCTACATTGTAAATGTTTCCTCCTGCTCCGCTTACACCTCCTCAACAAGCCGCGGTGAGTATTGCATCTCCAAGGCAGGCGCTACTATGATTACAAAGCTTTTTGCTGACCGTCTTTCCTCCGAGGGCATCACCGTTAACGAAATTTGCCCGGGTATTATCGCCACTGGTATGACCGAAAAGGTTAAGGAAAAGTATGACAATCTTATCGCAGGCGGTCTTGTTCCTCTCGGAAGATGGGGCTTGCCAGAGGACTGCGCAAACGCAATCTACACCCTTTCCAGCGGTATGCTCGGCTACACCACAGGTCAATCCATCATAGTTGACGGTGGTATGCACATTCAAAGACTTTAATATAAGGTGAAAAATATGACAGAGGCTTATACAAAAATTTGTGGAATAAGCGTTAAGAAAATCTGCCTTGACGCTTTAGTTATAGGTACAGGCGCGGCAGGCTACAACGCCGCTGTCCGCCTTGACAAATACGGTATTAACGACGTTGCCATTGTTACCGAAGGCGTTAATATGGGTACGTCCCGTAACACAGGCTCCGACAAGCAGACCTACTATAAAATGAACCTTTGCGCAGACTACCCTGACTCCCCCAAGGCTATGGCGGAGGACTTTTTCAAGGGCAAGTGTGTTGACGGAGACAATGCTTACGCAGAGGCAGCTTTGTCCGTGCCCTGCTTCTTACAGCTTTGTGAGCTTGGTGTTGCTTTCCCTGTTAACCGCTTAGGCGAATACGTTGGCTATAAGACCGACCACGACCCACGCGCAAGGGCTACAAGCGTTGGTCCTTTAACCTCAAAAATGATGACAGAGTGTCTTGAAAAGGAGGCTGCTCGCCGTCAAATTAAGATTTATGACAAGCTCCAAATCATTGAGTTTATTAAGGACAACGGTGTTTGCGTTGGCGTGCTTTGTCTTAACAAGGTTGCACAGAGTGAGGATGAAAGATTTGTTCTCTTCCATGCAAAGAATACGGTTATTGCAACAGGCGGTCCTGCGGGTATGTACGCAGACACAGTGTTCCCCCTTGGTCACCACGGTGCCTCGGGCGTTGCCTTTGAAGCCGGTGTTATCGGTAAGAACCTAACCGAGTGGCAGTACGGTCTTGCTTCGGTTGCTCCACGCTGGAACGTATCCGGCACTTATATGCAGGTGCTTCCTCGCTTCGTTTCTGTGGACGAAAACGGTAACGAATACGAATTTTTGAACGACTATTTTGACGATATCGGCACTTGCCTTTCCAAGATTTTCAGAAAAGGCTATGAGTGGCCATTTGACTGCAAAAAGGTTATGAGCGGCTCCTCTATTATCGACCTTTTGGTATTCAGAGAGTGCGTGCTCAAAAACAGACGCGTTTACCTTGACTTTAGGAAGAACCCCTACGGTCTTGAGGAGCTTCCATACGACAAGCTTGACGGAGAAGCGCGCGAGTACCTTGAAAATGCTCACGCTTGCTTTGGCACACCTCTTGCAAGGCTTCAATTTATGAATATGCCCGCATACGACCTTTATCTCTCCAAGGGTGTTGACCTTGAAAAGGAAATGCTTGAAATTGCCCTTTGCGCTCAGCACAACAACGGTGGCTTGGATGTTGATATGTGGTGGCAGACAAATGTGAAAAACCTTTTTGCTTGCGGTGAGGTTGCAGGTAGCCACGGTATTTACCGTCCCGGCGGAAGCGCCTTGAACGCAGGACAGGTTGGCTCTATGAGAGCGGCTCAATATATTTCTCAGCACAATGAGAACAAGTATTTCAACCCTGAAACAGTGGACTCTGTGGCTGAAAAGGCTATCAAAAAGCACCTGAATATCACAAGAAGCATTTTGGGTAATGAAAATAATCTTGATGAGCTTTGGAGCAAATACACAAAGAAGATGAGTGAGGCGGCAGGCGCTATCCGTAACTCCTCCTTGCTTGATAATGCGGTTGCAGACTGTGTTGACGCTATTGACGATTTTGCAAATCTCGTTAAAATTAACAAGTCCTCTCAGCTTTGGAGTGCATATCGCTTGCGTGATGCATTAATTGCGCAGGCAACCTATATGACTGCCATGAAGGAATATGTTAAGATGGGTGGTAAGAGCCGTGGCTCTGCTATCTACACCTCACAAAACGGTGACGCTCCTGCTAAAATGGAGGAAATCTTCCGTTTTGAGCTTGACACAGGCGATTTTGACACAACCGTGCTTGAAATCAACTACGCACGTGACTTAAGCGTTAATACCCGTCCTGTCCGTCCTTTACCCGAGGGTGGCGGCTTCTTTGAAAACGTATGGCGCGAATACAGAGAAAATAAGAATATTTATTAAGGATTTTTAATTATGAAAACTGGTCTTGTATCCATTTCTTTTCGTCAAAAATCTGTTAAAGAGCTTATCCAAGCAGCAAAGGAAAGCGGTCTTGAATATATTGAATGGGGCGGAGATGTCCATATCCCTATGGGCAACATTAAGCTCGCCCGTCAAGTGAGACGCAAAATGCACGGTGCAGGCTTAAAGGTTGCCTCCTACGGCTCTTACTTTGGTATTATTTACCACTGTGACGAAAGGTTCCCACTCCCATTTAAAAAGGTTTTAAAAACAGCAAAGGCGCTTGGGGCTAAAACCGTACGCGTTTGGCTCGGATGGCCCAAGTGCGGCTGTAAGCTTGGCAAGGGCGTTTACCTTTGCGAAAAACAGTTTAAGAAAAATGTGGCTATCACAAAAACTCTTTGCGCCCAAGCAAAAAAGTTTGGCATTACATTGTCTATTGAATGCCACTTTGCTACCCTATCTGACGACTACCACGACACCTTAAGATTTTTGGACGAGGTTGGATACGACAACTTAAAGCTCAATTGGCAGCCTAACCACGCCAAGTCCTTTGAGTACAATCTTGAAGCATTAAAGGCGCTTCGCCCATACATTACAAACGTACACGTTTTCAACTGGGACGAAAACGGTCAAAAGTATCCGCTTATAGAAGGGCGCGCTCAGTGGAACGAGTATTTCAATGTGCTAAATGACGAAAACAGCGGGGAACGTGTTTGTTTTCTTGAATTTATGCCCGACGGTGAGATTACATCCTTACCAACAGAGGCTAGTTCCTTAAAAACGATTTTGGAGGACATTAAATAATGAATTTGTTAGGAAAAGCAACCGACCCCAAGTTTTGGGCAGAGGTAAAAAGCAACCCTGCATATAAAATGGCTCTTGACGCAGTTTGGAGGGACTATAACACCTACTGCATCGGTGAAATTGAAACAACAAAGTTTTCAAAGTTCCGTCTTTTTAAGGACAAGGGTGACAGAAACGCGTATCAAGAAACCTTCTTCAAGCGTCAGCATAGAATGTACACTATGATATTTATGTGCTTGATCTACCCTGAAAACGAGCAGTATTTAGAGCTTTTGCAGGACACCATTTGGGAAATTTGCGACCAATACGTTTGGGCGCTTCCCGCACATATTGACAACATAGAGGTTAACGACAACTGCGAGCTTGACCTTGACGCTACCACAATGGCAATGGCTCTTTCCATGGCAAAGGTTATGCTTGGTGACAGGCTCCACCCACTTATCAAGTCAAGAATTGACTATGAAATTGACAGACGTGTAATTAAGCCCTTCTTTAAGAAGCGTTGGCATTGGGAATACCGTCAAAACAACTGGACCGCTGTTTGCGCAGGTGCTACCGGATGCACCATTATGCTCAACCGCCCCGAGCTTTTTGAACTTGCCCGTGACAGAATCAACGAGGATATGAGGAGCTACATTTCTTCATACAAGGAAGACGGTGTGTGCGTTGAAGGACCAGGCTACTGGAGCTACGGCTTTGGCTATTTTATTGAATATGCAGAAATGCAAAGAACATTTACAAAGGGCGAGTTTGACTTACTTAAGGATGAAAAAATAAAGGCTATCTCCGCTTTCTTGCAAAAGCTTTTCCTTGATAAGGACGTTATCGTAAACTACGGTGACTGTGGCTCCAATGTTGTGGTGCCTGCAGGCTTTATGTACGGCTTAAAGACCCTTTATCCTGATGCGGTTGAATTGCCACCACCTGCAAGAATGACGGTTGGGGTTCACTACTTCCCTGCTTGCTTAAGGGCATTTACCTACTACGACAGTTCATTTGCGTCCAAGGATATTTCCAACACCGCAGAGTACTATATGAGCGACTGCGGCTGGTTTGTTAAGAGAACACCAAAGTACGGCTTTGCCGCACGCGGTGGCTGTAACGGTGAGAGCCACAACCATAACGACGTTGGCTCCTTTATTCTTTCAATCGACAATAGCCAGCTCCTTATTGATATGGGTGGCAGACCCTACACAAGACAATACTTTGAGGATGGAGTTAGATACACCTTCCTTGAAACCTCGTCAAGAGGACACAATGCTCCAATCATCAACGGTAAATATCAAGCAAACATTCCGGAAGCGTACCCTACAACCTCCTTTGAAAACGGTGTGTTCAGCGTTGATTTCCGTGTGGCTTACGATATTCCCGAGCTAAAAAAATTAGTGCGTGAATACTCATTTAGCGACACAGGGGTGACTGTTTGCGACAATTTTGATATTGAGGGTGAGTGCTCCTTTACTGAAAGAATCGTTTCATACATTGAGCCGAAAATTAACGGTGGCGTTGTCGACTACGGCAAGGCAAAGGTTAAATTCGACCCTGCTTTAGCAAGCGCCCGTGTGGAAAAGGACGTCCATGCAATTGAGCTTGAAACTGACGGTAGTCTTAAAAAGGGCGTTGATGTGTATCTTTTAAGCATTGACGTAAAAGAGCCTAAGACCAAATTTGAATTTACAATAGAGGTTTAAGATGGACACAAGCGTAGTTAAAAGGCAAAACAACGATTTGCTTGACTTACTCAAATTCATTCTTTCGTTTCTCATTGTCGCCATACATACTCACCTTTTCGACCCTTACCTGTACCCGTGGCTAAGGCTTGCCGTGCCGCTATTCTTCATAGTAAGCTCCTATCTTTTCTTCACTAAGATAAACGCTTGCACGTCTAATGACGAAAAGCTTATGGCACTTAAAAGCTTTGTTTTGAGAAACCTGAAGCTTTACGCCTTTTGGTTTATAGTGCTGTTCCCCGTTAACATTTTCACTCGCGGTTGGTTTGACGGTGGCTTTTGGTCGGGTTTTCTTACCATTATCCAAAACTTTTTTGTCGGTAGTACCTTTGTGGCATCTTGGTTTATAATGGCGCTTATTATCGGCGTTTCTATTGTTTTCTTTGCTTCCAAAAAGCTTAGCAACAAGGCTCTTGTTTTAATTGGCGGTATTCTTTATGTGCTGATTTGTGTTCGCTCTGCCTATATGTTCCCTTTTAAGAACGCTGAATGGGTACAGGATATTTTAGTTGGTGTTGTCCGCTACGAAAACGTAATGAACGCACCTTACAATTCCTTCCCTGCGGGTATTTTTTGGATTGTTTGCGGAAAATTGTTTGCAGACGGAGCGTTTAGCAGGTTTAAAATCAAGGAAAGCTCAATTGTTTTGGCTATTTCCGCAGGTCTTTTGCTAACAGAGTGGCTTTTGTTGAAGCATTTTTCCGGAAACTTTAACAAGGATTTTTACTTAATGCTTGCCCCCTGCTCCATAGCAATTTTCAATATTTTAATTCAGTTAAAGCCTGTGAGCCTAAAATACGCCCGCGAAATGAGAAAAATCAGCATAATAGTCTATGCTTCTCACGGTGCTGTAATTTCCTGCATATCTTATCTTTTCAATTTAGCAGGCTGGAGCGCGCCATCTATTATTAAGTTTTTCTTAACTGTAATAATTTGCGTAGGCGGTGCCATATTAATTTTATATCTTGAAAAGAAAAAGTATTTCACTTGGCTTAAATACTCACATTAAACAAAAAGAGGCTGTCGCATTAAGCGACGCCTCTTTTAGTTTATGTAGTTTAAAGCTTTCGGAATCACAGAGATTTCCACGGTATTTCCCTTGAAAATTTCACCGTCGGCACAGTAGGTGTCACAGCCCTCTATTTTTATGGCAACGCACCTTTTATAATACAAAATATCTTTAACCTTTTCCTGTGGCTTACCGTTTTCGTCAACGAGAGTGCCATTTTTAAAGCCGCCAACAAAGCTCACAAAGGTTCTGCGTGACACGTTACGAATTATCATAACGTCCAGAAGTCCGTCACAAACGTCAGCCAAGGGGGCAACCTTGAAGCCACCGCCATACCACTTGGCATTGGCAACCGCGCAAAGCAAAAGCTTTTCCTCTATGACCTCTGTTTTGCCGTCTTCATAGGTAAAGGTCACTCTTAAATCAAGAGGCTTTTTCTTTATAAGCTCACCCACAACACCGTAGATATACGCCATTTTGCCCGTTACAAATTTCTTCTTTTTAAGCTTCAAGGCTCTTTCTACAACTCCACAGTCAAAGCCCATATTAACCACGTTCACCGCGTACTTGTCGTTTACGCGCATAACGTCAATTCGGTGCTTTCCCGGGTCGCTCTCAAGAGTTTTTATAAAATCGTTACCGCTGCCAACAGGCACAACCCTTAAGGATGATGTGTCATTATGTCCGCTTTCCATAAGCGCATTTACCGCGGTGAAAACCGTACCGTCGCCGCCATAAACGGTAAAGCAGGTGTGGGGAGATTTGTCAGCGGTTTTCTTTATAAATTCTGCCGATGACTCGGGAGTTTCCGACACATAAATAAAATCATCGTGCTTAATATTCTTTTTAACCTTATTGGCAGCGCCCTTGCCTGCACTTGGGTTTAAGATATGTATTGTTTTGGCTTTTGTAGCTACACCGTCCATATAATCACCTAACAAGCCACTCTATAAGGTCGGTTTGTTCAAAGGCTCTGTCCCAGCAGTTGTGGGATAAATCGTCATAAACCGTAAACTCAATATCTCCGCCCTGTTGCTTAACCGCGTTTACCATAGCCTCGCTCTGGCAAATAGGCACAACGTCATCAAGCAAGCCGTGATAAACGCGGATTGGCATTTTAAGGCTCCAAGCACGCCAATTCATACCGCCACCGCAAAGAGGGGCGATTTTATAGAAACGATTTGAATAGGTCATAGCCATTTCCCAAGTGCCAAAGCCACCCATACTAATACCGCACAGGGAAACGCGACCCTCGTCAATCTGATTGGAAGCTATTATGGAGTCAATAAGAGCTATCAATTCCTTTTTGTAGTCAATCCAAGTGGTGTTGTGTGGGCATTGAGGGGACAGGGTATATGCTCTTACCCCGCCATGACATTGGTTTGCCATAAAAAGCTTTGGCACACAGTAAATACCGACCTTGTTTATGTCATCGCCACGCTCCCCTGCACCATGTAAAAACACAATAAGGGGCAATTTTTCCCCTGCCTTTATATCATCAGGAGATGTCAAAATATAATTTAGCGCCGTGGTTTCAACCGCTGTTTTTTCTGTCTTATTATAAGCTACCATAATTTTCTCCAATGGTTAATTTTTTGTTCACACATAATTTTATCACACTTGAGTTGATTTGTCAATAAAAAACAAAGCTCGCAATTTTTCTTGCAAGCTTTGTTTTATTAGTTATTCAGCTATTTTGCAAAATGCAACCTCTTGCCACTGGGATGTACCTTGCGGTGGGTTTTCCTCTACGAATTTAACAGCAACAATCTTTTTTGTTGGGTCAGGCACTACCCAAGGGGTATTGTCCTGCTCACTTGCACTACCGCAAAAACCAATCAAGGTAAAATTGTCCTCTCCCTCATATTTAACGAAAACCTGAATACCGGAAACGATGCCCTGACCCTTGAAGTAAATTCTGTCAAGAGTGGTGCCCTCTATAAAATTGAACTGAACATATGATGATGCACCAATACCTTTAGGACAAACAGAATTACCATAGCCCTCATCCCATTGGTTATTAATAAGATTAGTAAACGGTACGGAATAGAAGGTTTCTGTGTTTCCTACAATTTGCTCCTCAGGCTTTTCTCCAAGCAAGGCCTCTGTTACGTTTGTATAAGTAACTGTTTCCTTTTCGTCACAACCGTCCTTTGTACAAGTGCGCTCCTTTGTCATAAGAGATACCTCTGTCCATATGCCCCAGTTGTGACCCTGTGGTGTTTTTTCATTGTCCGTATCCTTTTTCTTCGCAAAGGCTACCTCTTGCCAGTAGCCCATACCATTAGTAGGAGCTTGTTCAACAAATTTAACAGCTATAATTTTTTCGTCATTTGGTACTACAAAATCAGCCTGCTCCTTTTCACTTGCGCTACCGCAGGTGCCTATTAAGGTATAACCGCTATCGCTTTCGTACTGAACATAAACCTCAATTTCTGTAACGGTCTGACCCTTAAAGTATATTCTGTCAAGAGCGGTTGCCTCTACAAAATTAAATGTTACATAAGCCGCACCTGTGCCTTTAGGAGAAAGGGAAGCACCGCTTGTTCCTGTCCAACTATTGTCAATAAGTATTGTAGCACTAACACCCCAGAACAATTGGCTATCATATTCAATTTGGTCAGCAGGGGATGAGCCAAGGACGGAGAACGTTACATTTTCCAATTCAATAAACTCTGTCATACCGCAGCCAAATCTTTGACAAGTGCGCTGTATTCTCATAAATGCGTCGGTCCATGCGCCCCAATCGTGAATACCTGTTAAGGGAGCTGTATTGGCTTTAACCTGCTCTTTTCCACAGACTGAACAATAGCGTGCAAGCGCGCCGCCGGATGCACAATCCGCTTCTTTATACTCTGACCAGTATGAATATGAGTGCCTATATGAAGCGTCAATGCACTTTGCTTCCGTTTTCCAAAAAGCGTAAAGCGTTGTGTCTGTGTCATATACATCAATATCATTTACGGGAAATAGGTATCTTTCATCCTTGTACCAGCCTCCAAAATAGAGGGCAGGATTTACGTTGATTGGTTCGGGATGACGAGTATAGGTTGAATTTTTCTCGACCATTACCTCGTACGTGTCAGTACCCTCAAAACCTATATCGTAGGTTATTGTAATAACCGTATCTGATAAAACGTAATTTGCCACAACGAATATGTCACTAGCGCCAAGAGTATAGCTGCTCCATCTGCCTACATAATTTTCCTTTGCCGGTACCTCAGGCTCCTCAATAGCCTTATCTGCAACTGTAAAGGAAACTATATCTACAACAACATTGTCGGCTATAAAGGTAGCCTTATATTCAATAGGAGTGTATATAGCCCTTACGATTATGTCCTTAGCTACAAGCTCATAGCTTTCCCATTTTGCTGTATAGCCGGTATGTGTAGGAGGAAATTCACTTGGCGGAACAATCGCCTCGTCATCCATTGTGAAATATACAACCTGTGCCCAATGGTCGCATGCAAAGGTAGCCTTATAGGTAATAGGTGTCCATTTTGCCTCAAGGGTCATATTTTCCGTAACGCCATAGCCAATAAAGGACCAGCTTTCGCCCTTATAATACCAACCGTCAAAGGTGTAGCCTTCTCTTTGTAGGTCTTGTGGCTTATTTACCTTTGCACCAAATTCAACAACCTGTGGCTCTATTGTAGCATCATAGCCTGTGTTAAAGGTTACTGTGCATACTCTGTCACCGTTTATTTTGCCAAGATTCTTTTCTGTTCCGTCTGTGTAATAAACTATCAATTCACCGTTGACAATCTCAATTTTTTCAATGCCAACGCCGTCATCACCCTTGTCGCCTTTGTCGCCTTTATCACCTTGAGGACCCTGTGCGCCCGTGTCACCCTTGTCACCTTGAGGACCTTGTGCGCCTGTGTCACCCTTGTCACCTTGAGGACCTTGTGCGCCCGTGTCACCCTTGTCACCTTGAGGACCCTGTGCGCCTGTGTCGCCTTTATCACCTTGAGGGCCCTGCGCGCCTGTGTCACCCTTGTCACCTTGAGGACCTTGTGCGCCTGTGTCACCCTTGTCGCCCTGTGGACCCTGTGCGCCTGTTGCGGGGATACCTGTATCGGTTTCGCCTATAAACCAGTTACCGTTTTCGCCAATGTGGGGAGTAATTCCGTCCTCGCCCTTTACGGTTTGGAGCCACTCCTCATAGCTAAGCGGTGTTTCATCCTTTTGATTCATAAATTCAACGTAGGATTTATAAACCATAGCGCGAGGGTCGTCGTCCTCTGTACTGTTGCCCTCACTTTCACTTGAGGATACTGCGTTATCCTCACTTGAGCCTGTATTTGGCAAGCTTTGGGCTTGGCTTCCCTCTGATGAGCCTCCCTGCGAACCATTGTCTGTTTCATTTCCACCGCAAGCGGTAAACATCAAACAAAGCACTAAGCACATTGCCAAAAGAATAGCTGTTAATGTTCTTCTTTTCATTTGTTTTCTCCTTAAAATATTTTTTATTTCAAACGGTTGTCCGTTAAAATACGAGTGTTTTTGTCATTCTGAGGCTTGCCGAAGAATCTTTAAACTGCTTGTACCAATTTAATTGGTTCGTATCGAAGAAGATTCTTGCACAAGGCATACTTCGTAATCACTACGTTCAGAATGACAATTCTGTATGTCAACGCGAAAAGCCATATGGCAGGAAAGGTCCTGTCATATGGCTTACTTTATCTTAAATTTTGGCGTGCAAAAATTACAGAGCTATCCTCTGTAGGTAGGTAGGTAGGTAGGTAGGTAGGTAGGTAGGTAGGTCATTGTCCCACACTTTGTCATACTTTGTCAACCCCTTTTTTGTAAATTTTTGCACTTTTTAGTATATCATAATTGTCCTTGACTGTCAATGAATTTATCCCACTTTTATCATTTGAAGATAAGCCTTTATCATCTGTCGCTCTTCCTCGGTAATGGGTCTGCCAAACTCTTTTTCAAATTCTTCGTTTAACATCTCGTCGTTGAGAAGCGCGTCAACAAAAATATTACCGATTCCGGGAACATAAACATATTCCTTCTGCTCCTCGAGCTCTTCCTTCGGTTCCTCGTTTGGCTTTGGCTCCTCGTTTGGCTCTTCCTTTGGCTCGTCATTTGGCTTTTGCTCATTCTCAGAGTCCTGATTTTCTTTTCCCAAAAGCTCAAGGTATTCCTTTATCTTTTCGAGCTCTTCCTCTGTCATAGGTCTGCCAAACTCTTTTTCAAATTCTTCGTTTAGCAGCTCGTCGCTGATACCGGGGACAAAAACTTCTTCCTTCTTATCCGACTCACCCTCACTTGGCTTTTGCTCGTCATTTGGCTTTTGCTCGCTCTCTTGCTGCTCGCCGTTTTCAACGTCAGGCTTTTCGTCCTCGTCTGTTTCCTCGTCAACCTCGTTTCTTACGCCTAATTTCACCTCAAGGAGCTTTATCATTTCCTTAAATTCTTCAACCTTACCGAAATGCTCTGTCATAAAGTCCTTTAAATGCTCTGCTAACTCATCCAAAGCTATATCAACCAATTCCTTAGCCGCCTCGATGCTGTCAATTTGGTATTTTTCAAGAGCTTTTTCAATCTTCTCGCTGTATTTTTCAACAACGTCTCTGATTTTTTGGCTGATACCCTCGTTCTTAATAATGGAATTAACAGCGTCTCCCATACCGCCAACAAGCATAGCCCACGCCTGGTCAGTTACCATTTCGTTGATTTGCTTAATCTCGTCTATTGCAGCCATAAGAGCATCTATATCGCCTGTTAAAAGCGCGCTGCCTATGTTTTCAAAAAGCTTATTGCTTTCCTCTATGAGAACGTTAATTTGCGCCTCGTATTTTTCCGCATAGGACAATGCGTTTTCATAAAGCTCAAAAACAATCTCTCCAAGCTTGTTAAACAGTGCTTCCCGCTTTTGCGCCTCGGTTAATTCCTTGTTGTTGATAATATTTTGGAGGATTTCAATGTGGGTTTTGTCAAGCCAATCCTTAGCCTCCTCCTTATCCTGTGGGCTTGCGTCACTGCCCTCTACAATGTCCTTTAAGTCCTCAAATATGTCGGATGCGTCCTTGCCTGCCAAGGATTTAACAATTTCACAACGGATTTTGTCAATTGCCTGTGCAATCTCCTTGCCAACCTTATCCTTCTTAAACGCCTTCTCAATGTCCTTAATCAAGCTGTCAACCTCATCCAAAGCATCGTTGGCAAGCTCAAAAAGTCCTTCTGCAAAGCTTTTAATAGCATCTGTAATTTCGCTGTCCTTTGCATCCTTTGCAGAATCATATATGTCAGAAATCAAGCTATATGCCATATCAAGAATACATTGAATGTCATCTTGAATTTCTTCCTTTTCCTGTTCAAGCTCTTCCTTTTCGTTTTCAAGCTCTTCCTTTTCTTTTACAAGCTCATCAAGGAGTTCATATCTTTCATCCTCAGTCAAGTCCTCGTTTTGGTCAGCCTCGTCCATATCGTCTTCGATTTTTTGGATATTTTTCTCAACATGGTCAAGCTCTTTTTGCTTATTGTCAAGCTCTTCCTTCAAGTCTTCACTGTCATAAGATAAGCTCTCAAGCTCCTTTACAATATCCTCAAGAGCCTCCTTTATGCCTTCCTCATCCTTGGTTGACAGTGCCTTGCCAAGAGCAGAAACAAGGTCATTTTCGCTCTTTTTCAGCTCCTTAACTATTTCCTTAATAGCCTTATCCTTGCTCTCGGACACATCCTCAAGGGTATCCTGTAGGTCGTGTAGCACGTCATCCCTCAAGTCACTCTTTTCATCCTTGGAAAGAGCTTCATCGCCTTTAATCTGCTCAAGAGCCGCCCTTAAAACCTCTATTTTCTTTGTCAGCTCCGCCTTGTCCTCTTCGCCAAGGTCCGCGTTGTAAAGGATTCTTTCAAGCTCCTCAAAGCCAAGCCTCAAGGCTTCCTCTGTGCCATCATCCTCTTCCTTATCTGTGCCGCCGCTTGGCAAATCGGTGTCATCGGTTGCTTCGCCACCCATCTCACTGCTATCTGTTGTTTCCTCGGTTGAAGCGCTGCTATCTTCAGTTACGTCACCGCTTCCGTCAGGCTCACCGCCCTGTACGCCACCGTTTCCAAGCTCTCCATCGGGAGCATTGCTCTCGAAAGTCCCGTCTCCAACAGAATTATTTGTTGCATCATTACTGCCTGTGCTCTCACCCGAGCCGTTAAGAAGTCCGCCGAGATTTCCCATATCACAGGAAACCAAGCAAAGGCACATAACAATCAATGCAATAAAAAGCTTAATTTTCATAGTTCTTCTCCTCAAAATGTATTTTTCTACATTATAATTGTAGCACTAAATTTTTATTTTGTCAACAATATATAATATAAAAACAGGCAAGGGAGCTTTCCCCTTGCCTGTTGCTTATTACAGCATCATTATTTAATAATTTCACCGTAAACAAGACCGAATGCCGCGGAAGCATTGGACTCGTCTGTGTCAATGTGCATAGCAGCGCTGAAGTTTGGATTAACTCTAACTACAACGTCACCGAAAACGGTTGTTCTGCCCTCGGACGTAACCTTAACGCTAACAATTTCCTTATCGTTAACACCTGCAGCCTCAGCCTCAGCAGGGGTGAAGTGAATGTGTCTCTTTGCAACGATAACACCGTTTGCAATCTCAACCTCACCGCAAGGACCAACGAGCTTGCAGCCTGGTGTACCTGCAATGTCACCGCTCTCGCGAACAGGAGCAGCAATACCGAGTGTGCGGGCATCTGTAAAGGAAAGCTCAACCTGAGATGCAGGTCTTACAGGACCTAAGATACCAACTCTTTCAATAGCCTTCTTTGGGCCAACAACTGTAACTCTTTCCTCGCAAGCATACTGACCTGGCTGGGAAAGGTCCTTCTTAACGGTAAGCTCATAGCCCTTGCCGAAAAGAACATCCAAGTCCGCTCTTGAAAGGTGAACGTGACGTGCGCTTGTTTCAACTAAAACCTTGTTTTCCATATGTAAAACTCCTTAATTATTATTTTCGTATATATATTAGCACACTTTTTCAGCTTTGTAAAGAAATAACAGAATTTTTTTGTAGAAAAAGCGTAAAATATTTGTATGGACGCATTTATTTCTAAAATAATCAAATCATACGGACACAAGGAGCTGAGATTACACTCCTCCAGCGCCGCATTTTACATTGTGGTAAGTACAATCCCACTGGTGGCAATCTTGATTTTTGCCCTCTCCTTTCTCTCGCCCACATTAATTTCAGAGCTGGAAAGCTTGCTCAAAAGCTTTCTGCCCTCAAATTTCCACAGGGATTTAAACAGCATAATATCAAGCTTAGCCGAAAAAAGGTCTGCCGCATTCGTTCCCGTCAGCATTATTGCTGCCCTTTGGGGCTCTACTAAGGGTGTGGGCGGTCTTTGTGACGGCATAGAAAAAATTTACGGTATAAAAAAGGAGCGCCGCTTTATTTTGCGTTGGCTCAAAACTGCTTGGAGAACAACTCTTTTCTACCTTATTATAATTTGCTCCCTCACCGTTTTTGCCCTTGGCAAGCTGATTACAAAGGGTAGCCTATTCTTAGAAATTATTATAAATCTGCGCGTTATTCTTTTCGCTGTTTTGCTCTCGGTTATCTTCGCCCTTTTCTATTCAAGACTTGCAAACACCCCGTTTAAAAACCATCTTTTCGGCGGTATTTTAGCCGCTATCGGTTGGATGCTGTTTACCTACTTTTATTCCCTTTACGTCAGCTATGCTGTTGCCTCAACAAGCGTTTACGCGGAAATGGGAACTGTTATTTTCTTTATGCTTTGGGTGTACTTTTGTGTAAATATCATTTTAGTAGGCGCAGAAATCAACAAATCCTTATCTTAAAAAAGAGCCATTCCGCTGTGACGGAATGGCTCTTTACCGTTATAAAATTTCGTCTAATCTCGACACATCGTCAAAGGTTTCGCGCCTGATGGCAAGCCTGTCCGTTTCGCCTAGCAAGACAACCGCCGGGCGGGGAACTCTGTTGTAGTTGGACGCCATTGCGTAATTATATGCGCCTGTAACAAGAACTGCAATATTATCTCCTCTTTGTACACGAGGGATTTTCACGTTTTCCTGTATCAAGTCACCACTTTCACAAAGCCTGCCCGCTATTGTACATTCATAGTCTGCGCTTTCGTTCATTTTATTGGCGCAAAGCACTGTATAAGCAGAGCCATACAAAGCGTATCTTGGGTTATCGGACATACCGCCGTCAATAGCTACATAGTTCTTGTAGCCTGTGATTTCCTTTACACTGCCAACGGTATAAATTGTCATACCGCTGTCTGCCACCATGCTTCTGCCCGGCTCCATTAAAATTTTCGGCTTATAAAGGCTCTTTTCCTCGCAGTAGGAATTTATATGCTCCGCTATTCTTCTGATATTGTCTGTGTAATCAATGTGCGGGTCACTCTCCACATAGCGCACGCCAAAGCCACCGCCAAGGTTAAGATACTCAGCCTCAAAGCCTGTTTCACTCTTAACCTCGTCAATAAATCTTATCATAATATCTGCCGCATCGCAGAATGGCTCAACCTCGAAAATCTGTGAGCCAATATGACAGTGGAAGCCGCGCAAATCAATATTTTCAAGAGAAAGGGCTACCTTTGTTATTTCCATAGCCTGACCCGTTTCAATAGCGGTGCCGAACTTACTGTCCACCTTTCCTGTGGAAATTGCGGCGTGGGTATGTGGGTCAATGCCCGGAGTTAAGCGAAGGAGCACCCTTTGGCGCACGTTCCTTGCCTTAGCTATTCTGTCAATGGCGTAAAGCTCGTCATAGGTGTCAACGTTGAAAAAGCCAATACCGTTGTCGATTGCAAACTCAATATCATAGTCTGTCTTGCAATTGCCGTGGAAAAATGCCCTCTCAAGTGGGAAGCCCGCCTTAATGGCAGTGCAAAGCTCTCCTAAGGAAACGATGTCCGTGTTAATGCCCTCTTCCTTGGCAATTTGGTAAATGCCAACAAAGGAAAGAGCCTTTGAAGCGTAAAGTGGCACGGAGTCAGCACCGAAATACCTTTGCATAGCGTTCTTATAGGTACGCATTGTGTTTCTTATCTTATTTTCGTCAAGGAGCATTAAGGGTGTGCCGTACTTTTTTGCAAGCTCAACCGTATCATAGCCTGCAAAGGTAAGGTTGCCCTTTGAAACTCCCAAATTTTCGTGTAACAATTCCTTACAAATCATTTTTTCTCCTTATTCAGCAAAAGCTGACATAAAGTCAGCTTTTGAACATATCACGCATAGTGTAAAGTCCTGCGCCCTGTACTGCCAAGAAGCGAGTTGCCTTAACCGCACCGTCTGCAAACAGGGAACGGTCATAAGCATTGTGTCGTAAAACAAGCTGCTGTGAGTCGGTTGTGATATAAACCTCGTGCTCACCCACAATATTAGCCATTCTCAAGGCGTGGATGCCTATTTCATTAGGCGCTCTCTTTGCCTCTCCGCCTCTGCCATATACAAGCTCCGCTTGGGGGCGCACCTCTTTAATAGAGTTAGCAAGCATAACCGCTGTGCCGCTTGGCGCGTCAACCTTTCTGTTGTGATGAGCCTCTACTATTTCAATATCCGCATCGGGAAAGGCAGCAGCCGCCTTCTTTGCAAAGTCACAAAGCAAGGCAATGCCAAAGGACATATTATATGCCAAAAATACAGGTATTTTGTTAGCGGCAATTGACACCGCATTTTTTTCATCATCAGTTAATGCGGTTGTTGCAATAACAACAGGCACATTTACCGAAACTGCATAATCAAGCACGCTCTTAACAAGGGTGTGGAAGGAAAAGTCGATAATTATATCAGGCTTGCCCTCAACCTTGTCAAAGCTGTTATAGCAAGGGAAGCTCTCGTCCCCCTTAGCCATATGGTCAACACCGCAGAAAAGCTCCATATCGTCGCATTTCTTAAGCGCCTCAATTACGTGCCCGCCCATTTTACCTGAAGCTCCGTGTACTAAAACCTTAATCATACGTTAATTCCCTGCTCTCTCATAAGACCGAGCATCTTTTCGTACTTATCCTGGCTCATAGGGGTAAGTGGCAAACGGAGTGTATTTACGCCAAAGCCCATAGCCGCAGTTGCCGCCTTAGCAGGAATTGGATTAACCTCGCAGAAAAGGCTGTCAATAATAGCGTGCAAATCGTACTGAATTTGCGCCGCGCCCTTATAATCTCCTGCCAAGCATTTCTTTGCCAAATCAACAGTCTTTGCAGGCAAAATGTTGGAAACAACGGAGATAACGCCAACGCCGCCCAAGGACATCAAGGGTACAATCTGGTCGTCGTTACCGCTATACAAATCAAGCTTACCGTTAACGTAGGACATTGTTTCAACTATCTTGCTGATGTCACCGTTTGCTTCCTTAATAGCGATAATATTTTCGTGGTCGCTAAGAGCCTTGTATGTAGCAGGCGCAATATTAACGCCTGTACGGGTTGGTACGTTATAAAGGATAACAGGTGCTGTGCTTTCGTCAGCAATCTTTGTGTACATCTTAATAAGACCCGCCTGTGTTGCCTTGTTGTAGTATGGGGTAACAACCAAAACAGCGTCTGCCCCTGCCTCACACGCGTACTTTGTCAAGGAAAGAGCGTACTCTAAGTCGTTAGAGCCTGTGCCTGCAATAACAGGAACACGCTTATTCGCCTTCTTTACTACTCTTGCAATAACCTCTCTGTGCTCCTCGTCAGTCAAGGTGGAAGCCTCACCCGTTGTACCGCAGGCAACTAAAGCGTTAATGCCCTCGTTAATCTGCCATTCAACCAATCTATCAAGTGCCTCGTAATCAACACTGCCATCCTCGTGCATAGGAGTAACAAGAGCAGTTGCAACACCCTCAAATAATGTCTTTTTCATAATAAACACCGCCTAAACATAAAATATATTAATTGCTTTATTCAACTAAAGTAATTTTCTTCATTATAATAGTATTTTGAAAGTTTGTCAAGATTTTTTTGACTATATGTATAACTTTTCGGCACTTTTTCATTTAATATTGACAAATTACGTCTTGGGTTGTATAATTTACCTGTAATTTCGCTGTTAAAGGGGGCTTGTCCTTGAAAAGAATAGTTACTATACAGGACGTTTCCTGCTTTGGCAAATGCTCTGTCACCGTGGCTTTACCAATTATTTCCGCCATGGGCATTGAGTGTGCTATAATCCCAACCTCAATTCTTTCTACTCACACAGGTGGCTTTGAGGGCTTCACCTTCAGAGATTTAAGCGACGATATACCGAAAATCAAGGAGCATTGGGAAAAATACAACATCGAATTTGATACAATATATACAGGTTATTTAGGCTCCGTCAAGCAAATCGACTACACTATTGATTTTATAAAGAGCTTCAAAAAGGAAAACACCCTTTTGTTTGTTGACCCTGCCATGGCAGACAAGGGCAGGATGTACACAGGCTTTGACTCTGAGTTCCCGTCCCATATGGCGCGTCTTTGCGCCTGCGCCGACATTATTGTGCCAAACATCACCGAGGCATCCTTTTTAACAGGCACCCCCTACACCGAAAGCTATGATGAGGACCACGTTAAGTCACTCCTTAAAAGGCTTTGCAAAATGGGTGCAAAAAAGGCGGTTATCACAGGCATTGCCTTTGAAAAATCGACACAGGGTGCGTATTTCTACGATAGTGATACAGGAGAATATTACTATTACAGGGCAGAAAATATTGACAGGAATTTCCACGGCACAGGAGACACCTTTGCAAGTGTATTTTGCGGTGCTATCACCAAGGGCTTTGACATTAAGCGCGCCCTTGAAATAGCCGTTGACTTCACCGTTGAGTGCATAAAAGCCACCTTGCCTGATGCCGACAACCACAAGTATGGTGTAAAATTTGAGGAATGTATTCCCTCTCTTATCGAAAAAATCAAATAAACAACAAAAATCACGGTGTTGCCACCGTGATTTTTTGTATTTACTTGTATTGCTTAAAAGTAACTGACGTTGCTGTTTTTCCGCAGGCTCCGTTACTGATATAGTAGCAATCCTCTCCGAATTTCAAGTATGCGCAAAGGAAGAAATAGTTTTCTTCAAGCTCTTCTGTAATACCGCTGAGCTTTATCTCGAAATAATCGTGTGGGGAGCTTGATAGCTTTTGAGAAAGATTCTTTTCAAGTAAGAACACGTCAGCACCTTCGGCTCTTTCCTCCTCAGCTCTTAGGTCAGCCGCAGCAACCACACCATATTCAACCTTGCCGATAACGTCCTCATAAGCGGGAAGCTCATTTTTATTCAGCTTGTAGCCTTGCATAATTGAGCCGTCAACAAAGGTTGAGTAACCAAGACATTCAAACAAAGGTGCAAGGTCTTGTCTGTCAACCTTGAAGATACACTTTGAGCAAGCCTTTGACTTTATTGCATTGCTCAAGAATTGCTCTCCGCTATATTCAATGGTGAAATTCTCTGCCACGTCGTGCGCACCGTTATAAAATGCCTCACACGCGCTATAATTGTAAACAAGGATTGTCTTACCGTAGGTTTGTGCGTAGTTTACGCCCTCTGCATTTTCAAAATAATTAATGTCAGGATTATATGCCATGAATTCAGCATTAGCAATCAATGGATTTCCGTTTGCGGGAAGCTTCGCCTTTATTGCCTCTGCCTGTTCAAATGTACCTGTAAAGAAGATCGTTACGTTTGTGCCCGTGCGCAAAATACCGTTACCTGTATTCTGAACCTCAGTTGCAAAGCAAGATGGCATATATACATATTTAAGCTTAGGACAACCGTCTAACAATTCAAGATTGTGGTCAGAGGATGTAAGCTTTGAAAGCCCTGCACCAAAGCTAATAGTTTCCAAATTATCCATATACGCAAAGGTTTTCTTACCAATCGAAACGACGCTATTAGGCAAAATAACCTCTGTCATTGCGTTGCAATTTTCAAATGCATTAGGGCCAATACTTGTGATTCCGTCCGGGAAAACAAGGTTGTTAAGTGCTCTGCACTCTTGGAACATACCGTTTGGAATTGATGTAATGCCCTTGTGTAGTTGAATTCCTGTAAGCGGATAACAGCCTGAAAAAGCACCGCTATTGTATATGCCAAGAGGAAGCTTGTCAAAATTATGAACAGTTTCAAGGCTATTGCAACCGGTAAATGTATTTTGACCACTAATAGTTGTAACGCAGGTAACTACCTTTTCTTCTCCGGTTTCACTGTCAACAACCACTTTTGTTGGGAAATATACTTCCTTAAGATTTTTCGCACCCTCAAACTTATTCCAAGCGTCAATTAGTGTAACATACGTAGGCATTTCAAGGCGTATAATGTGATTATTTCCACCTCTGCCACCTGTGGCAGCATAAGATGAAAAGGCACTTGTGTCTGCTGCTGCAATATACTCATTCAGCTTTGTAACACTTGGGTTATGCGATGTCTTTTCCAAAATGTAAAAAGCAGGGAAAACATAGTATGTCGGTGGAGTTTGAAGGTCACTCATAACCACAACGCTTTCCCCGTCCTTTTCCTTGTAAGAGCTTGTGTCAAAATTGTCAAGATGCGACACATAAGCATCCCTGTTTGCGTGGATTTCCTCCAAGGTTGGACATTTGTCCAATTTTATGATTTTGTTCTCCGCAGAGACGGAAATTGCAAAAAGACAAGCAACAACCGCTATCATTGAAGCTATCAAAAGTATTTTCTTTTTCATATAGCCCTCCTTTTGTGCATTTTGCACAATTTATCAAATACTAACACTTTTGTATTGTAAGTATAGCATAAAAGATTACATATGTCAATATAAATCACTTGCTTTAAATATAAAAATATGATAGAATTTAAAAAACGAGAATTTAAGGAGCTTTCTATGATAATCGGCGGCTTTCAAAAAATGACGGTACAGGACTTTCCCGGCAAGGTTGCCTGTATCATATTTACTCATGGATGCAATTTCAGATGTCCCTCCTGCCATAATGCAAGTCTTGTAACTCAGGCGTGCGAGGAAGTAAAGCAGGAAGAAATTTTTGCTTATCTTAATAAAAGGAAGGGCATTTTGGACGGAGTTTGTATTTCAGGCGGAGAGCCTTTTGTACAAGGAGACAAGCTTTTCGATTTTATGAAAAAAATCAAGGAAATGGGCTTCCTTATTAAATTAGATACAAACGGATATTTCCCCGACAGGTTAAAATACGCCATTGACAACGGTCTTGTTGACTATGTTGCAATGGACATCAAAAACTGTCCCGATAAATATGCTATGACAGCGGGCGTGCGCAAGCTTGACATTGCCAAAATCAAGGAAAGCGTGAAAATTTTAATGACAAGCGGGGTTGATTACGAATTTAGGACAACGGTGACAGCCGAGCTGCATACTCCCGAGGATTTTACCAAAATTGGCGAATGGATAAAGGGCGCAAAAAGATACTATATACAGAACTTTGAGTACTCGGGCAACACCATTCAAGTTGGCTCCACTTCCCTTGATTCTCAAAAGCTTGACTACCTTTTATATGCAGTTTTGCCATATGTTCCCAACGCAAAGGTTAGGAGCTGACACACAACATTTAGTGTCATCCAAAAAATTTTAACACAATATCTTGTATTTCCTCTTGACAAATTGCTTTTGCCGTGGTACAATAGTTTTGCTACTAAAAATTAACATTGGCTTTTCAGAGCAGCTTAGCACATTTTGTCAAGCTTTGGCATTTATTTGCACATAGGCAAAGACGAGATTTGTTCAAAATCTCAACATTAAAATTCTTCAATTAATTTATTGAGGAATTTTATTTTTGACTCAATAAGGCTTTTTTGAGAGGTCGAAAATTTGAAAGGGGATAAAATTATGTACAATGTAATTAAGCGTGACGGCAAAAACGTGAGCCTTGATCTTTCAAAGATCGGCAGAGCCATTACACAGGCATTTGAGGCTTGTGAAAGAACTTATCATCAGGACGTTATAGACTTTTTGGTGCTCAAGGTAACGTCTGACTTTTCTTCCAAGGTTGAGGACAACTCTATCACGGTTGAAAACATCCAGGACAGCGTAGAGTCTGTTCTTATCAAGGCGGGCTATGATGATGTTGCCAAAGCATACATCCTTTACCGTAAGCAAAGAGAAAAGCTCCGTAACCTAAGCTCCACAATTCTTGACTACAAGGAAATCGTTGACAACTATTTGAAGATTAACGACTGGAGAGTTAAGGAAAACTCCACAGTTACCTACTCTGTCGGCGGTCTTATTCTTTCCAACTCAGGCGCTATTACAGCTAACTACTGGCTCAGCGAGGTTTATGACGAGGAAATTGCAAACGCGCACAGAAATGCTGATATTCACATTCATGACCTTTCTATGCTCACAGGCTACTGTGCAGGCTGGTCACTTAAGCAGCTTATCCAAGAGGGTCTTGGCGGCGTTGTAGGTAAGATTACATCTGCTCCTGCATCTCACTTGTCCACCCTTTGCAACCAGATGGTTAACTTCCTCGGCATTATGCAGAACGAGTGGGCAGGCGCACAGGCATTCTCCTCCTTTGTCACATATCTTGCACCGTTTGTAAAGATTGACAACCTTTCCTATAAAGAGGTTAAGCAGTGCATCCAATCCTTCGTTTACGGTGTAAATACACCATCCCGTTGGGGTACACAGGCTCCATTCTCAAACATCACTCTTGACTGGACAGTTCCTGCCGACTTAGCTGAGCTTAACTGTATCATCGGCGGCAAGGAGGTTGACTTCAAGTACAAGGATTGTAAGGCTGAGATGGATATGGTAAACAAGGCGTTTATCGAGATTATGATTGAGGGCGACGCAAACGGGCGTGGCTTCCAATACCCAATCCCAACTTATTCTATCACAAGCAACTTTGACTGGAGCGAAACAGAAAACAACAAGCTCCTCTTTGAAATGACCGCTAAATACGGTACCCCTTACTTCTCCAACTATATCAACAGCGATATGGAGCCAAGCGACGTTCGTTCTATGTGCTGCCGTCTCCGTCTTGACCTTCGTGAGCTTCGTAAGAAGTCCGGTGGCTTCTTCGGTAGCGGCGAATCCACAGGCTCAGTTGGTGTTGTAACAATCAATATGCCAAGAATTGCTTATCTTGCTAAGGACGAAAAGGATTTCTATGCCCGTCTTAACAGACTTATGGACATCTCTGCACGTTCACTCAAGATTAAGAGAACTGTTATCACAAAGCTTCTAAACGAGGGCTTGTACCCATACACAAAGAGATACCTCGGCACCTTTAACAACCACTTCTCCACAATCGGTCTTGTTGGTATGAACGAGGCTTGCTTGAACGCAAATTGGATTAAGTGTGACTTAACTAACGAAAAGGCACAGCAGTTCACAAAGGACGTGCTCAACCATATGAGAGAGCGCCTCTCCGACTACCAGGAGCAATACGGTGACCTTTATAACTTGGAGGCTACCCCTGCCGAGTCCACATCCTTCCGTCTTGCTAAGCACGACGTTAAGAAGTACCCAGACATTATCAATGCCGCAACAGGCAGAGATGCTTCTCCTTACTACACCAACTCCTCACACTTGCCTGTTGGCTACACAGAGGATATCTTCACAGCTCTTGATATTCAAGACGAGCTTCAGACACTTTATACATCAGGTACAGTATTCCACGCCTTCCTCGGTGAGAAGATGCCTGACTGGAAGAGCGCGGCTAACCTGGTTAAGAAGATTGCTGAAAACTACAAGCTCCCATACTACACCTTGTCCCCAACATACTCAGTATGTAAGAACCACGGCTACTTGACAGGCGAGCAGTTCATTTGCCCTGAGTGTGGCGAAAAGACAGAGGTATATAGCCGTATCACAGGCTACTACCGTCCTGTACAAAACTGGAATGACGGTAAGAGCCAGGAATACAAGGACAGAGCTGTTTATGACATTAAGAACTCCAAGCTCAAAAGAGACGGTAAGCCCGAGGAAACAGTAGAGGTTTCCTCTGAGTGCGAATGTGAGCAGGCAGACGGTCTTTACCTCTTCACAACCGCAACCTGTCCAAACTGCAAGCTTGCTTGCGCTTTGATGGACAAGCTTGGCATCAAGTACGAAAAGCTCTTGGCTAACGAGCACGTTGAGCTTACAAAGGCTTACGGTATCAAGCAGGCTCCAACCCTTATCGTTGTTAAGGACGGCGGATACGAAAAGTACGTTGGTCTTTCCGACATTAAGAAGTTTTTGAACAACTAAAGCTCTAAAATAAAATTACACAATGATTAGCCTTCCCCCGCTGGGGAAGGGGGACCGCATTGGCGGTGGATGAGGTGTCACAAATAGCAATCCCTCCTCATCCGTCTGCTCCGCAGCCACCTTCTCCCACAGGAGAAGGCTAACTTTCATTAAGGAGAAAGCAAAATGTACGATATTATCATAGTTGGCGGTGGTCCTGCGGGCTTAACTGCCGCATTATATGCTTGCCGCGCAAACAAAAGCGTGCTTGTTATGGAAAAATCTGCCTTTGGCGGTCAAATTACCTACTCCCCAAAGGTTGAAAACATCCCCGGCTTTGTTTCCTTGACAGGTAACGAGTTTGCGGACAAAATGGTTGAGCAGATTTTGGAGCAGGGCGCAGAGGTTGAGCCTTGCGAGGTTTTTGAAATCAAGGACGGTGACATTAAAACCGTAGTTACAGACTCTGGAGAATTCCAAGCCAAGGCAGTAATCATTGCAACAGGCGCTAAGCACCGCTTACCCGGTCTTGAGCGCGAAACTGACTTTATAGGCAACGGTATTTCCTTCTGCGCTGTTTGTGATGGTGCATTCCACGAGGGCAAGGACGTTTGTGTGCTTGGTGGCGGTAACTCCGCCCTTCAAGAGGCGCTCCTTTTGTCCGACCTTTGTAATAAGGTTTACGTTGTGCAAAACCTTGAAAGGCTAACAGGCGAGGGCAAGCTTGCCGACAAGCTCTACGAAAAGAAAAATGTAGAAATTATCACAAGCACAGTTATCACCGAGCTTCTTGGCGAGGATGAACTCAACGGTGTGGTTATCAAAAACGACAAGGGTGAAACTCGCACCTTAAACATTGACGGTCTTTTTGTTGCCATCGGCTTAGTTCCGCAAAACGATAATTTTAAAAACGTGTTACAGCTCAACGCTTATGGCTATGCCGACGTTGACGAAAGCTGCAAGTCTGACACTAAGGGTATCTTTGTTGCAGGCGACTGCCGTTCAAAGCGGATTCGCCAAGTAGCAACAGCCTGTGCCGACGGTGCAATAGCCGCTT